>CALMVM010000250.1:7146-8271 GCA_937873255.1 uncultured Verrucomicrobiota bacterium
GCGGGCTCGACGCGGACGAGAGAAACGTGCCGGTACGTCGTGCCCGAGAGCGTCACGAGGTCTTCACCCTCTGTCTGGTTGACCGCTCCGAGCAACCCGGTCAGCGCAAGCAGGCCGACGGCAAAAAGCCTCCGCTTCATCCATGCAAGCTAACACCGACGCTCGAGGCACGCCAGAGCGCGCCCGGGCCTGCGGAACAGCGCGATGGTTTTTCAAGGCTGCTTGAACGGGACGCCTCGGGCGAATGCCTCCGACCGCTCCACGTCCTCGTAATAGCTCCGCGTCAGGTAGATCGGCGTGTCGAGAACCGTGGTGCGGTTGGCGTCGAAGGTCGTCGGCACGAAGTTGCCGGCCGCGCCGGTCGGCGAGTGGTACAGGCTGGCGGCGAATTCCTTGGAGTTCGGCGTGTCCATGTAAGGATTGACCGGTCGGGGTCCGAGCGCGGACGGCAGCGCGGGAACGAAATGAGCAGCGTCCGGGTTGGCGGCGTCGGCGGCGCGGCGTTCGGCGTCGGCCTGCATCTGCGCGGCGGTCGCGCGGGTGGCGTCCGATGCGGCCGGAGACAATGAACGCCGGAAGACCGTGGCACCGTCCGCGCCGGTGCCATCCTGGGCGGTCATTCGCGCCAGCGCCGCCTGCATGCGGGTACTTTGGCGGGTTTCGTTTCCCCTGGCATCGCGTTGCGCGACCTCGTCGGCCTGCCGACGGACCCTGGCTTGCGTCTCGCGGTACGCCTCGGCCTTGGCAGGATCGAAATGGTAGGCGCGCCGGACGTTCTCCGGGCTGTCGGCGAAATCCACCTTCACCACGCCGCCCGCATGACGCCACGTCACGCCGTCCGGATCGGCGCGCAGAGCATGCACGTCGTGATACGTCGCGCCCGAGAGTGTCACCAGATCGTTGGCCCGCACTTGCCCGTTTCCCGCAAGCAGCACGGCCAGCGCCAATGCGCCGCGAGCGGCAAATAAGCTCCGTTGCACGCGAGCAGGCTAGCACCCACGCGCGAACCGCGCCAGAGTGCATCGCGCCGATGCGCCCGACCGCCGCGCGCGGCCCGTAACTCCTCCCGATGAGCGCCCCCCTCTCCCCCGCCGCCGTCCGTTACCAGCGCGGTGTCTACCTGCC
>CALMVM010000250.1:8281-9126 GCA_937873255.1 uncultured Verrucomicrobiota bacterium
ACGCGGACCATATCGGCAAGCACCGGGAGGTGATTCTTTCCACGGTTACTTCGCGGCTCATGCACGCCCGGCTGCCGGACCAGCGGCGCCAGGAACACCGCCTCGAATTCCTCCAGACCGCCGCCGACATCCGGCCCGGATTGCGGATCACGCTCTATCCCGCCGGGCACATCGCGGGGTCGGCGCAGTCCTTCATCGAAACCGACGACGGCGCGGGCAGCCTGCTGTACACGGGCGATTTCAAGCTGCGCGCGGGGCTGTCGGCCGAGGCGACCGGCTGGACGCAGGCGGACACGCTCATCATGGAAACGACCTTCGGGCTGCCGCGTTTCCGTTTCCCGCCGACGGAGGAGGTGCTCGCGCAGGTCGTCAAATTCTGTCAGGAGGCGCTGGAGGAGGACGTGGTGCCGGTGTTGTTCGGCTATTCGCTGGGCAAGAGCCAGGAAATTCTCTGCGCGCTCGACCGCGCCGGCCTGCCCGCGATGCTCCACGGCGCGGTGCATCGCATGAACGAGGTTTACCGCGAACTCCAGCCCGATTTCCCGCACTTCGAGCGCTATGACGCGGCCAACGTCGCCGGCAAGGTGCTCATCTGCCCGCCCAGCGCCAACCAGTCGCGGATGCTGCAAAAAATCAAGGCCCGCCGCACCGCGATGCTCACCGGCTGGGCGCTGACGCCCGGCGCGGTGCATCGCTATCAAACGGACGCCTGTTTCCCGCTGAGCGACCATGCGGACTATCCCGATTTGCTGCGCTACGTGGAGTTGGTCAAGCCCCGTCGCGTGCTGACGCTCCATGGCTACGCGGCGGCGTTCGCGCGCGACCTGCGGGCGCGCGGGATCGAG
>CALMVM010000250.1:9136-11921 GCA_937873255.1 uncultured Verrucomicrobiota bacterium
CCCGGCGCGGACGAAATCGTCTCCCCCGCCCCGCCGCCCTCGGCCGTGGAGGAAGACATGGACGACGCCCCGCCGACGGAGAGCGCCTCCGAGTTCGCCCGATTCGCCAAGGTCGGCGACTCAATCGCGGCGACGACGGGCAAGCTCAAGAAGATCGAAATCCTCAGCGAATACTTCCGCGCGCTGTCCGACGACGCGCTGCCCTCGGCGGCGAATTTCCTCGCCGGCCGCGCCTTCGCGCAGAGCGACCCGCGCGCGCTCAACATCGGCGGCGCGGTGGTTTACCGTGCGCTGGTGGCCGTCAGCGGCCTGAGCAAGGAACGTCTGCGCGGTCTGAGCCAGGCGGCGGGCGACCTGTCGGAGGTCGCGGGCCAGGTGTTGCCCGGCAAGACGCGGCCGGTGCCGTTCGCCATGACGGAAGCCCAGTCTCTCTTCGACGAACTCGAACGCACCCGTGGTCCACTCGCCAAAGGCGCGCTGCTTGAAACGGCCGTCGCCCGGCTCGAACCCGACGAGGCGCGCTACGTCATCAAGATTCTCACGGGTGAACTCCGCATCGGCCTGAAGGAGGGTCTCCTCGAAGAATCCCTCGCCGTGGCATTCGAGCGTTCGGCCGATGAAATCCGCGAGGCCAACATGCTCCTGGGCAACCTCGGCCGCGTCGCGCTGCTCGCCCGCGCCGGCAACCTCCACGCCGCCGAGCTGACCCTCTTCCAGCCCATCAAGAGCATGCTCGCCAGTCCCGAGCCGACGGCCGAGTCGATCTGGAAACGCCACGAGGAACTGCACGCCGCCGCGCAGACCGGCGCGCCCGAGGCGCAGGCGGCCCCGCTTGACGCGAAAGCCGCCGCGCAAACCCCGCCGTCCCGGCCGGGCGTCGTTTGGGTCGAGGACAAATTCGACGGCGTGCGCGCGCAACTCCACCGCGCCGAGGACGGCCGGGTGGAGATTTATTCGCGCGACCTGCGGACGGTCACGGGGCAGTTCGAGGAAATCGCCAAGGCCGTGGCCGGCGGGATGCGGGACTCGGTCATCTTCGACGGCGAGATCGTTGCCTATTCGAAAGGCAAGCGGCTGACGTTCTTCGACCTGCAAAAACGCCTCGGCCGCCGCGCGCCGGACCTTTTCATGAAGGAGCACGTGCCCATCGTGTTCCTCGCCTTCGACCTGCTGCACCTCAACGGCCGTTCGCTGCTGGCCGAGCCGCTCTCCGAACGCCGCCGCCTGCTCGACGGCGTGCAGATTCCGACGCCGACCGTGCGTCGCGTGGACGTGGTGCAGGCCGCGTCAGCCGACGAGATCGAGGGGGCGTTCAACGCCGCGCGCGGCCACGGCAACGAGGGGCTCATCATCAAGGACCCCGCGAGCCTCTATACGCCCGGTCGGCGGGGATTGGCTTGGCTGAAATTGAAGAAGGAACTCGCCACGCTCGACGTGGTCGTCGTCGGTGCGGAATGGGGCCACGGCAAACGCAACAGCGTGTTGAGCGATTACACCTTCGCCGTGCGCGACGAGAACACGGGCGAGTTGAAGACCATCGGCAAGGCATACTCCGGCCTGACCGACGTGGAAATCCTCGAACTGACCACGCATTTCCAGCAGAACATCCTCGCCACGCGCGGCAAGTACCACGAGGTCAAACCGGACGTAGTGCTGGAAATCGCCTTCGACTCGATCCAACCGAGCACGCGGCACACGAGCGGCTTGTCGATGCGTTTCCCGCGCATCAAAACCTTGCGCCGCGACAAGGCCCCGCACGAGATCGATACGGTGGCCTACGCTCGCACCCTCGCCGTGCTGCCGTTGGCTGCTTCATGAGACGCCGGGAATTTGTCCACAGATTACACAGATTTCCACAGATTGAAGCAAAGGAGGGAAGGGGCACTCCTCTGCCCCTGCTCCCAATCTGTGGGAATCTGTGTAATCTGTGGACAAATTCCGCTTACCAAAACGACGGCACGCCTGCTCCCGGCAGACTGCGCTTGATCTTCTGGTGGATGAGTTTTTCCGCCTGCGGGCTAAAGGCATCGATGTTGGCCTTCGGATTGTAGCAACCGGCACCGAGCGCGAGAAGTCCTGACACGGCAAACAGATACAAAGCGAATCTCATGGATGTGTGATGCGGACGGGCACAGCGGGTGTCAATGGATTGGTTGCCGGCGGGAAACGAGATAAAAACACGCGCAACTTTCTGTTTGATCCCGGGTTGAACACGCGCGGGAGGGAAGACCATTCCCGACCGACCCGCCCCGTGAATCCGCTTTGCCCCCAAGCCGATGATCTGGTAAAATTTGCCCGTCGCCAGACTCTGGCCATCGGCATGTTTCACCCCGCTGCCACCTGCTTGCGCCCGACCTTCGGCTGCATGGTGGTCGCGTTGTTGCTTGCACCCCTGCCCGTGCGCGGTCAGCAGGCTCTTCCCGCCGCCGCGCCGACGGTGAGTTATTTCGCGGGTCGCAGCACGCTCTGGCTCGGGCGTTCGACCGTGATCCCCTTCCGGCTCGCACAGGCTCCGGCCAGCGACCAGACGCTCTCCGCCACCGTCGCGGACCCCGCCGCCGTGGAAATCTTGCGACCCCCCACCGTGCTGGCGGGCGAAACCACCGGCTTCCTGCGGGTGCGCGGACTGCGCGTGGGCAAGACGCGTCTGACGCTCCACGGCGACGCCCCGCTCGACCTGGAAATCAAAACCGACCCCGCTGCGGCGGTGTTCGCCTCCATCGACGCGGAATCCGGCCGTCCCCGGATCGTTTCGCCGGTGCCGGATGCCGTCGTGTGGGGGCAG
>CALMVM010000251.1 GCA_937873255.1 uncultured Verrucomicrobiota bacterium
CGGCACCGCGCGGTTGGCCTCGGCCTCGGTTCCCAGGCTGAGCATTTGTAAATCCGCGTCCACGTTACGGGAGTCAACTTCCTGGAAAAGAGTGAAGAGGCTGTACCGCACCGCCAGGGAGATGCGTGGGCTCCCGCCGCGCTGCTGCAACGCTTTGAGAGGCTGGTAGGCGGCCTCGGCGTCAGCCACCCGTTTTGCGGGCTCGAAGGTTCCATCCGCCCGCTTGCCTCGTCCGCGTTCCAGTTTCTGTATCGCCTGCAGAGAATGCAGCTCCACCTCCGGGTCGCGGTCTACCAACGTTGCCACCAAGGCGCAAAGACGCTGGCCGCTGATGAGTGGATCGGGCGCAGGCGAAGATTTCACCATCGTGGTGGGAACGGTCCGGTGACAGGCCGGGAAAACATTTGCCAGGATGAGCAGGGGCAAAAGTCGTAGCAAACAGCGGGGCATGTCAGCTTGCCTCAGCAAGGGTTGTTCCCTCGTGGTCTCCCCATGGCGTTGCCTGAGACGGTGCGACCGTCTTCACGCGGACAGGGGGAGCAATCCCCAGAATGGTTCCGTGCGCCACGTTGCCGGGAAGCCCATCGCCTCCGGGTTGACCGCCGGGTAGCGCGATAGCAAATCTGCTAGGCGCTGGTGCCAAGTGTGTCCCGGCATAATTTGGTCCAGCAGGTCCTTCAAGGCCACGGCCATCGGGTAGAAGCGGTTCCCTCCGGGCAACCAGCTGGCAGGCAGAAAGCCCGCGTGTTTCTTCGCGGTAAGCGGCCGCACGGGAAATTGCCGGTTCCACACTCTGGAGTGATGTGCACAGTAGTGAGATTGCCCGGATAAAGTAGACACGGTGGGGCTGGGCTATTGGTTGTTTAGTTCAGGTTGATCCGCTTTTCAAATTCCGCAGGTGAGACGAAGCCGAGGGCGCTGTGGAGCCGCTCACGGTTGTAGAAGGTTTCGATGTAGTCGAAGATCGCGCCAGCGGCCTCGGAGCGACTGCCGAACGAGCGGCGGTGGACGAGTTCTTCTTTGAGCGTGCTCCAGAAGCTCTCCATGGCGGCGTTGTCGTAGCAGTTGGCTCGGCGACCCATGCTCGGCGTGACGTTCCAGGCAGCGAGATGCTCGCGGTACGCCTCGCTGGCGTACTGGCTTCCTCGATCCGATGGGCTGCGCGTGATCGCTGTCCGTCGTCCAAGGTCGGCGGCGACCGCGTACCCGACCCGCCAGGCCTCGCCCGCGCCTGAGCCGCGCCACGCGGTGCCGACCGCAGGCGTGCCCCGCCCGTCGCAACGCCCGGCGCAGACGCGGGCTGCCGTAGGTGCGCCGACTGCGCGCGAAGAGCGCGCCGATCTCTTGGCCGAGAGTGGCATCGGCCCGGTCCCGCGCGCTCGGCCCACGTTGACGCCAAACGTAGAAGCCCGCCCGCGACACGTCAAAGGCCGCGCACAGATCGACAATAGGATAGGCATCCTCCATGGCCTCGATCCTGGCGAAACGCTCCCGTTTGGGCCGGCGAAAATCCCGACGGCTTTTTTGAAAATGTCGCGCTGGTTGGTCACACTCTGAAGCTGGGCACGCAACCGGCGCACCTCCGCCGCCAACTCCTGTGCGCTCGGCGTGACCGCCGACAACTTGCCTTCCACGGCGGTAGCCGACTCCACCCGCGTACCGGCGAACCGCCGCCGCCACGTGCGCAGGCTCTCCGTCGTGATCCCAAGCCCCTCGGCCACCCGCCGCGCCGGCACGCCGCTTTGCCACTGCGCGACCGCCGCCCGCTTGAACGCTTCGTCGT
>CALMVM010000252.1 GCA_937873255.1 uncultured Verrucomicrobiota bacterium
CACGATGCGCCCACGGGAAAATCTACGGACGGCTCGGAGAGCCATCCCTACCTTGTTGACGAACGCCTGCGGCGTACCTGTTCTCAAAGGTTGTTGAACAGGTCCACGAAATATCGCAGCGACTCCGGGTTCGCCACAGCCTCGCGGCTGACGGCTTTTTCCAACGGCGTGCCGGTGAGGATGCGCTTGACGGGCACTTCCAGCTTCTTGCCGTTGAGCGTGCGCGGCAACTCGGGTGCCGCATAGATCGCGTCGGGAACGTGCCGTGGCGACACGCCCGTACGCAATCGCGCGTTGATCGCCGCGCGCAATTCGTCGTCCAACGCCGCGCCCGGCCGCATCACCACGAACAACAACAGCACGCCGTCGCGTCCCAACCCGCCCGTGTCGATGACCAGCGCCTCGGCAACCTCCGGCAAATCCTCCACCACGGCGTAAAACTCCGCCGTGCCCATGCGCACCCCGCCCCGGTTGAGAGTCGAGTCCGAGCGGCCGTGGATCACGCAACGCACTCCGGGCGAGGCAATTTCGATCCAGTCGCCGTGGCTCCACACGCCGGGGAATTTGTCGTAATAGCTCGCGCGCAGCCGCGTACCGTCCGGGTCGTTCCACAGGAAAATGGGCATCGAAGGAAACGGTGCGGTGAGGACGAGTTCGCCGACCTGCCCAAAATAGGGTCGGCCGTCCTCGTCCCACGCCTCGATGCGCGCGCCGAGCGCGAGGCACTGGAGTTCGCCGGCGTGTTCGGGCAGCGTCGGGCACGACAGCACGAACGCCGTGCAAACATCCGTCCCGCCGCTCATCGAGCCGACGAGCACGTCTTTTTTGACGTTGGCGTGAATCCATCCGAACGCCTCTGGCGGCAACGGCGCGCCCGTCGATCCGAGCGTGCGCAAGTGCTCGAACCTGCCGCGAGAGGAAGGCACGATTTTTTCTTTCATGCACGCGGTCAAAAACGGCGCGCTCGTACCGAAGTAAGTCACGCGTTCGCGTTCGACAAAATCCCACAGCGCGTGGAAATCGGGATGCTTCGGGCTGCCGTCGTAGGGCAGGATCGTGACATCGCGCAGGAGCAGCCCGGAAACGAGCAGATTCCACATCATCCAACCCGCGCTGGTGTACCAGAAGAAACGGTCGCCGTCACGGATGTCGAGGTGTAGCGAGAGCGTCTTGAGGTGTTCGAGCAGGACCCCGCCGTGGCTGTGGACGATGGCCTTGGGAATGCCCGTCGTGCCCGACGAATACAGAATCCACAACGGATGATCGAACGGCACCGGCTCGAATTTGAAATCGGTCATCTCCCCATCAGATGCAGCGAGCAGCGTTCCCCAATCCTCGGCCACAACGCCCGTGCGGAAACCCACGCGCGGGTCATCGCCCGGACCGGGCACGAGGACGATACATTCCAGGGTCGGCAGTCCGGCGACGATCTCGCGCAACGCCTCGCGCCGGTCGTGCGTTTTCCCACCGTATCGGTACGAGCCGACGGCGAACAACACCTTCGGCCCGATCTGCGCGAAGCGTTCCACGGCGCCCCGGCTGCTCAACTCCGCCGGGCAGTTGGACCACACCGCGCCGAGGCTCGCCGTTGCGAGGAATGCCACGACGGCTTCCGGCACGTTCGGCAGGTAGCCCGCGACGCGGTCGCCCTTGCCGACGCCGCGCGCGCGCAACGCCGCTGCCATCGCGCGCGTGCGCCGGGTCAGTTCGTCGCGCGAAATCTCCTCGCGCCGCTCGTGGTCGTCGCCCTGGAAGATGATCGCGGTCGTGTCGCCGGCATCGCGGAAAATGTGCTCGGCGTAATTAAGCGTCGCGCCGGGGAACCACCGCGCGCCGGGCATTTCCCACGAGGCCAGCGCGACGCCACCCTCGGGCGGTTGGTGAAATCGCACCTCGAAATATTCCGTCACCAGCCGCCAGAAGGCATCCGGCTCGTCCACGGACCATTGCCACAAAGCCGGGTAATCGGCGAAACGGCGTCCGTGCCGATTTTCCAACCACGAGCGGAATCGATTCACGTTGCTGTCGTGCGCCTCGTCGGGGAGTAGTTCGCGCAACAGGTCGCCCTGACGGACGACGGGGAGGGGGTTATCCATGAGCGGTGCGGGAGGGAAGAGTTTTTTTGCAGGTTACCGCATCTGCGGACTTATTATCCGCCAAAATTCAGCGACCATTCCAGATAGCTTGGGTAGTTGTCCTTGTCGGCGTCGATGAAAATCAGGTCGAAGGGCACGGGGTTTTCCGCCGCGAGGGTGGGCAGTGTCTCCAAAGCCGGACCCACGCGGACCTCGATGGAACCGGACAGGCCGGCGCGGGCGAAGTTCGCGCGGGCGACCTCGGCGTGGCGCGGTTCGTATTCCAGGGTGACGATTCGCCCTGACCCGTCGGCGGGCAATCCGCGCGCGAGCCAGAGCGTGCTGTAGCCGCCGAGCGTACCGATCTCCAGAATGCGCCGAGCGCCGACCGTGCGGGCGAGCAGCGTTAACATCTTGCCCTGGTTGGGCGCGACGTGGATGGCCGGCAGCCCGGCGGCTTCGCTGTCCGCCAGCGCCGCGTCGAGGATCGGGTCGGCGGGCGCGAGGCGATCGGTCAGGTAACGGTCAACGGCGGTCCATTGTTCTTGCATGACGAATGACGAATGACGAAGGGGTGGAAGACGACCTTGCTGGCGGAAGTCTTCACCCTTGCCATTTTCTATGCAACACCACGTCTTGCGGGCTTCTGTCATTCGTCATTCGTCATTCGTCATTCTCCTGGTTTGACACCGCGCCCGGCGGACGGTAGGCAGTCCGTCTCATGGGAACCTTCGCTGCCATCCTCCTGACGCTTTGCGTCGTTGCCATCGCGTTCGCGGTCTGCTTCGCGCTCATCAAGAATTTCTCGTTGGGCGTCGCGGCGTTGCGGCGCGTCTGCGGTGACGAGGCATTTGCCGCACAGGTCCGCCGGCTTTTGTCCGGTCAGCCGGCCGAGACGCCTGCGCCTGCGCCAACACCCACATCCGCGCCGACGCCCGCATCCGCCGCGCTGAGGCACGATGCCCTGAGCCTGCTCGCCGTGCTCCAACGCGAGGCGCGCCTGCTGGATTTTCTCAAGGAACCCATCGAAGGGTATTCCGACGCCCAGATCGGCGCGGCGGTTCGCAGCGTTCACAAGGACAGCGCGGCGGTGATCGAGCGGATGTTCGGCGTCGAGCCCCTGGCCGCGCAGACCGAGGGCGCGACGATGGAAGTCCCCGCCGGGTACGATCCCGCGCGCTTCCGCCTGGTGGGCAATGTCCCCGCGCAGGGGCCGTTGCGCGGCAGGATCGCGCATCCCGGCTGGAAGGCCACGCGCGCCGACGTGCCCGAGTGGACCGGCCGCGCCGACGCGTCGTCCGTGCTCGCGCCGACCGAGGTGGAGTTTTAAAATAATTTCTTCAGCCGCGCCAGCACGCCGGTCGCTTGCAGCACGATCAGCGTGCCGTCGGCGACCGCGATTACCGCGAAGATTTTCTTCGCCGTCCGCAACGAAAACCACTGCGCGACGAACGGCCCCATTCGCCCGCCCCACAACGTTCCCAGCATCGTAAAAATCGCCATGTCCCACGGCACGCCGCCGAAGTGCAGCGCGTGCAGCAGCGCCAGGAAGATGGAGTTGATCGACAGGAGCACCACGCCCAGGCCGAGTGCGCGGTTGGCGTTGAGGTGATAGGCGATCATGCAAAACGCCGCGACGATCTCGCCCTCGCCGATGGCCACCCAGCCTGTGATCAACCCGCCGAAGAACGACACCGCCGCCACCGCCGGATTGGCCCGCGCCGGCAGGTCGGGCAAGCCGCCCTGGCGGTTCAAGGTGTAGAGGGTCAACAGGCCGGCGATGATCGTGACCGGACCGAAGAGTCCCTTGACCAGCATCGGGTTGGGCCGGATGACGAACGAGGACACCAGCGCGCCGAGGATCAGCGTGGGCACGGTCCACCTGAGCAGGCGCAGGGGAACCTCGCCGCGGTTCAACCAACCGGTCGCGCCGCTGGTCATGCCGACCGCCTGCGACATGAACGCCAGTTTCAACGAACTGACCGGGTCCAGCGCGTAGACGAAGATCATCACCGGCACGAAAACCAGTCCGCCGCCGATGGCGGTGACGTTGCCGATGACGGCTCCCGCGAAGCCGACGAGCACCAACGGCCAGTTGCGCGCGGCGAGGGCTCCGGGGGCGGGGAACGCGTAGCAATATGCCGCCAGCCAAACGGCGGTGGCCACCAGCAGCCATGGCGAGAAATACCGCAGACGGCGAGGCGCGTGCGGGACGGCGGCAGGATCGGCGGCGGCGAGCGAGGCGTCCATCAAGTGCGTGCGATGAACCTACAACGCGCGTCAAGAGTTGCCAGGATTGGAGAGCGAACAGCTCGTAAAATGAACGCAAGCCCATCAAAATTTTCTGTCATCCTGAGGGGAGTGCAACGAGCCGAAGGACCTCGCCGCGTGGTAC
>CALMVM010000253.1 GCA_937873255.1 uncultured Verrucomicrobiota bacterium
CCGTTGGTGTGCGCGGTTCCCACGGCTCACGCCGTGGGCTAAACTCTTCCGCCCCTGCCGGGGCTAAGTCGAAGCGGGACTGGAGCGCCACGACGGTATGACATCGCGGTGTCCCTTGCGGGTTGCGGGGGGATGGAGAAGAATTGGATCACCCTTTGCCATGTCCCGTTTTTCCTTTTCCTGTCTTGCGCTGCTCGGTGCCGCGTCGTTGATCACATCCACTTCACGCGCACAGTCCGCCGACGAAAAATTCCGCGCCGGCCTCGTTCCGAAAGTCCAGGCGCTCGAAAAGAGCAACGCCGGGGCGGTGGCGGGCGTGGACGGATGGTTTTTCGTGACCTCTGAATTGCGGATGCTCTCGGTGGGGAAGTTCTGGGGCGCGGACGCCGCAAAGGTCAGCCGCTCGCCGAAACCCGAGAACGCCGACCCGCTGCCCGCGATCCTCGATTTCAACCAGCAACTCAAGGACAAGGGGATCGCGCTGATCCTCGTGCCCGTGCCGCCGAAGGCAGAGATTTACCCGGAAAAGGTCGCGGCCGACCTGCCCGCGTCGGCCGGCGATCCCGATTCGGCACTGGCGGCGTTTTACGATGAACTCCGCAAAGCGGGTGTAGACGTGCTCGACCTCGCGCCGACGTTCCGCAAAGAGAAGGCCGGCGGACACGGTCCGGTGTTTTGCAAGACGGATACCCATTGGTCCGGGGCGGGCTGCATGCTGGCGGCGCAGGAAATCGCCCGGGAGGTGAACGCAAAATTCGATGCCAGCGCCGTGCCCGCCAAGAAGTACACGGCGGCTTGGAAGGAGGTATCGATCACGGGCGACCTCGGCAGTATGCTCGACGCCAGCAATCCGGTCCCCGGCGCGGAGAAGCTTCCCGTGCGCCAGTTGGAGCAAACGGTCGCGCCAAACCCGGACAGCCCTGTGCTGCTGTTGGGTGACAGCCACACGCTGGTTTTCCACGATTTCCTGGCGGAACGCGCCGGCCTGCTCGACCAACTCGCCCTTGAACTCGGCTTCGTGCCCGACCGCATCGGCGTGCGCGGCTCGGGAGCGACGCCCGTGCGCATCGACCTCCTGCGACGCAGCGCGAAGGACCCCGGTTATCTGGCGAAAAAGAAGGTCGTCGTGTGGTGTTTCACGGCGCGCGAATTCACCGAGGCCGCCGACGGGTGGAAGAAGCTACCGGTGGTGAAGTGAAAAACGGTACGAATGGCTCTCCGAGCCGTCCGTCGATTTTCCGGCGAAGCGCTCGACGCGCACGTTGGTATTCCAAGCCAATCAACGGACGACTCGGAGAGCCATCCCTACCAGTTGCCAGAAAGACCGGCCGCGCTGCGGCCTGCCCAGACATCACGCCGCCGCGCGCAACAGGGCTTCGGTTTCCTTCCAGCCCAGGCACGCGTCGGTGATCGACACGCCGTATTTCATGTGCTCGCGCCGCGCGGGGATCGGCTGCTTGCCGCCTTCGAGGTAGCTTTCCAACATCGCGCCGATGATCGGCCCGGGCGCGCCGGCGGCGGCGGCGTCGCGGCGTTGTTCGAGGATGCTCTGCCAGACGAGTTCCTGCCGGGCGTGGTGCTTGCCGCTGTTGGCGTGGCTGCAATCGACCAGCAGCACCGGCGGCAACTTCGCGGCCAGGAGACCGCGCGCGGCCTCGGCGATGCTCGGCGGGTCGTAGTTCGTCCGCAGACGGCCGCCGCGCAACACGAGGTGGCCCATGTCGTTGCCGGTCGTGCGGATGACGCTCGTCACCCCGCCCTGGTCGATCCCCAGGAAACTATGCGCGTGCCGCGCGGCGCGCATCGCGTCAATCGCCGTCTGGCAATCGCCGTCTGTGCCGTTCTTGAAACCCACCGGCATCGACAACCCGCTCGCCATCTCGCGGTGCGTCTGGCTCTCGGTCGTGCGCGCGCCGATGGCCGCCCAGCTCACCAGGTCGTCGAGGTATTGCGGCACGACGGAATCGAGGAATTCCGTCGCCGCCGGCATCCCCATGCTCACGATCTCGCGCAACAGCCGCCGCGCGAGCGTCAGCCCGGCCTCGATGTCGCACGAATCGTCCAGATGCGGGTCGTTGATGAGGCCCTTCCAGCCGAGGGTCGTGCGCGGTTTTTCAAAGTACACGCGCATGATGATCTCCACCCGGCCGGAGAGTTCCTCGCGCAAAGCCAGCAACCGGCGGGCGTAATCGAGCGCGCCCTCGGGATCGTGGATCGAACACGGACCGACGACGGCCAGGAAACGGTCGTCGCGGCGTGAAAGAATGTTTTCCACGGCGGCGCGGCCGGCGAGGACGGTGCGCGCGGCGCGTTCGTCGGTGGGCAATTTGCCCTTGAGCACGGCGGGCGCGATGAGGCGCTGGGTGGAAACGACCCGGAGGTCCTGGAGCGGAAGCATACGGAAAAGCGCCTGCGGCGCGGAGATAGGGTCTAGAAGATAGGAGATAGGGGAAGAAGCAGAAAATCGGACAGGCACGCGACGCGGCTCTAAGGAATGAACGGCTCGCGCGTTGTATCTGTCAGTGTTCCCTGATTCTATGAAGCAAACCACCCCCCTCGGGGCCGCCTTGCGGGCGGCCGTCACTTTCGCCCTGTTGGGCACGGGCGTCAACGTCCTCCGCGCGCAGACGCCCCCGGCCGCGCCGACTCCGGGCGCGGCGGCCGACGTGCCGGTGCGCGAGGTCGTGCTGTTTTCCAGCGGCGTCGGGTATTTCCAGCACGAGGGCAGCGTGACGGGCGACGCCGGCACACAACTGCGCTTCAAGACCGGCCAGATCAACGACATCCTCAAGAGCCTCGTCCTCCAGGACCTCGGCGGTGGGCGCATCGGCGTCGTGACCTATCCCTCGCAGGACCCTCTTTCCAAGACGCTCGGTTCCTTCCAGGTGGACATCAGCGATAACCCTTCGCTGGGTGATCTATTGAACAAGCTGCGCGGCGCGCGCATCTCGCTGGCGTACTTCGGGCACGACCTGGAAAACTTCACCGCCACGGTGCTCGGCGTCGAGAAACGCCCGCTCCCCGGCGGCAAAGAAGGCGAGGCGGCGGTGGAAAAAGAGTTTCTCAACGTCGTGACGGATCGCGGCATTCGTTCACTGGAACTGGCCAAGATCGACCGTTTCCAGTTGGAGGACGCGGGCTTGCAGGAGGAACTCAACCGCGCGCTCGCCGCCGTCGCCGGGGCGCGCGACCAGGACAAGAAGCCGGTCGACATCAAGTTCAACGGCACGGGCGAGCGGCGTGTGCGGCTGGGCTACGTCGTGGAAACGCCGATCTGGAAGGCCAGCTACCGCCTCGTGCTCAGCGGCAAGGACAGCGCCGACCGCAAGCCGCGCGCGACCTTGCAAGGCTGGGCCATCGTCGAAAACCAGACCGACAACGACTGGGCCAACGTGCGCCTGAGTCTCGTCAGCGGGCGGCCGATTTCCTTCGTGGAAAATCTCTATCAGCCGCTCTACGTGCCGCGCCCGGAGGTGAAGCCGGAGCTTTACGCCTCGCTCTCGCCGCAGACATACGAGGGTGGACAAAGCGATGGTCGCGCGGCCAATTCGCGGTCGGCGAACAACTACAACGACAGCATTAACGGCACGACCAGTAACCGCTCGCTCACTTTGAGCAATACGCGGCGGAACAAGACCGCTGGTGAAACCGAGGCAGATTCGCCGGCACCAGCGTCCGCGCCAGAAACTACCGCTGCGGACCGCATGCAGATCACAGGGTCCAACGTCCCAAGTTCTGAAGAGGTAGGGATCAATCCTACGTCGAGCGTCACGTCTATCACCGACGCGGCCAAGGTCGGCGAGCTTTTCCAATACACCGTCGCCAACGTCAGCCTGCCCCGGCAGCGTTCGGCGATGATCCCGATCATCAACGATCCCGTCGAGGTGGAGAAGGTCTCCATCTTCAACCAGAAGGTGCTCGGCAACCACCCGCTCAACGGCGCGCGCCTCAAGAACACCACCGCCGACGCCAAGCACCTGCTAGGCGGACCCGTGACGGTGTTCGACGAGGGCCGTTATGCCGGCGACGCCCAACTCGATAACGTGCCGCCGGGCGAGACGCGGCTGCTCTCGTACGGCATCGATTTGCAGACCTCGGCGGTCGTCAAGGACCTCAACGTGCAGAAGTACCAGAGCGTCACGGCGGGCAAGATCGTCAACGGCTCGCTCGTGGTCACGTACAAGTACGTTTCGGCCAAGGAATACAGCTTCGAGAATAAGGGCGACCACGACAAGACGGTCGTCATCGAGCACCCGCTCCGTGCCGGCTGGAAACTCGTGGAAACGCCCAAGCCCGTGGAAACCACCAACGCGCTCTACCGCTTCGAGCAAGGCGTTGGCGCGAGCAAGACGGAGCGGTTCGTCGTGCGCGAGGAAAACATCCAGAGCCAGACGGTGGGCATCCTGCCGATGGCGACCGAATCCTTGCAGAACTATACCCAGACGGGCGAGATCCCGAAGGGCGTGCGCGACGCGCTGGCGAAGGCGATTGCCTTCAAGCAGGCCGCCGCCGAAACCCAGAACCAGATCAACGACCGCAACCAGCAGGTCAGCGCCCTCGCCGCCGACCAATCGCGCATCCGCGAGAACATCAAGAGCGTGGACCGCACGACTTCCTACGCGACGCGTCTGCTCAAAAAGCTCGACGATCAGGAAAGCCAGCTCGACAAGTTGCGCAATGAAACCGAGGCCCTGCGCACGAAGCTCGAAGGCCAGACGCGCGACCTGGCGAATTACCTCAACGGGCTCAACGTGGAGTAGAATCCGGTGGCGACGGCACGGTCTGATTCTCCGTCAGCCCGGGCAGGGGCGAGGAGATGGCGGCAATGGTACGGTCTGATTTTTATTGTCCTTGGTAGGGGCTGGGGCGTATGATCCGAGCTGTGGCCGAACATGCTCCGGCGCGCCGACCGAACTTTTACCGGGCCCTGGGCGGTGAGTTTGTCAACGCGCTTCAGCTCGACGCGCGCATCGCCTTCAGAACAGATCCTTCGGGCAGCACCACCGGGTTTACCATCACCGATGCCGAGGGCGTCTACGAAGCCAAACGCACCGAGTAGGGCAAAAATCCTCCCGGTCCGATCACCCCTTCCACGTTTCCAACGCCGGGCATCGCCGGCGCTCGAGGAGAATCAACGGGCAGGCTACACCCGGGTATGCTGGTAGATCGGATCGAGGAAGCCGTTCACCGTCGCCTGGAACTTGGCGGGTTCATCGGCGGGCACGCTGTGGCCGGAGTGCTCGAAGACCACGAGCGTCGCACCGGGGATCTTCTGTGCGATCAACTCGGCCCCAGCAGGCACCGTGACCTGATCGTAGCGCCCGACCGTGACCAGCGTCGGCACATGGATAGACGCCAACCGCTCCCGCACATCGTAGGCGGGCAGATTCTTGGAGAAGGCCCAGTCATGCGTCGCCGCGTGGAAGATCGGCGGGAAGCGGCGCGCGGGCGGGGCGGCTCTTTCGGCGACTGGCAGGGTCTTGTCCGCCGGCGGGGCGAAGACCCCTGCGAACTTCTCGAAGCCGAGCCGCAGGTCCTCGTCGTCGCGCGCTTGGCCCAGCCACATGCGCGTCTGCCGTTCGTCATCCCCGTGCACCGCCTTGAGCGCGGCTTCCAGGCCGTTTCGGAGCGTCGCAGGTCCTTCGGCGCTCGGCCCGCGCAGGATCACCGCGTCGAGGTGCTCGGGATGGCGCAAGGCATACTCCAACGAGATGAAAGTGCCGTACGAGCCGCCCGCCAGCACGAACTTGTCGGCACCCGCCCAGCGACGGAGTTGGTCCACGTCCTCCACCCAGCGCTCGTGGCTGTAGGGCGGCTTCAAGTCGCTGACCCCGCTGCCGCGCGCGTCAAAGACGAGCACCCGGTAGCGGTCGGCCAGAAAGCCGAACGACGCCTCCGGTTCCAAGTGGCTGCTGACGCCCGGTGCGCCGTGGTGGGCGATGAGCAGGGGCTTGGCCGGGTCGTCGCCGAGCACCTTGACCCAGAGCTTGGCCCCGTCGTCCATGGTCACTTGCGTCACGGTATCATGCCGGCCGGCGGGAGCGTCGGCCACGAAGGTCTCGGGCGCCGGTGGGGCCGCCCCGGCGGACGAGATCGTGATACCGGGCAGCGTCGCACAGGCTGCCAAAATACGAAGAAGCCCGGAGCTGATGAGGTTCCCGCAGGTGCGACCAGCCTTTCGCCTGAACGTCCCGTCAGCCTGCCCGTCAAGCGTGTTCCGTGATGCGATCATATCCGTGATGAGTGCTTCCCCGCCGCACCCTCGCCGTGCCTCGAAACGGTGCGCGATGGCAAGGGTGGTGCGAGTAAAGACAACTTCGCGTTCCCGGTCAACCGATCGTTGGAAGCGGCGGGACCATTCCGCCGCGAACGGGTCGCCATGTCGCCGGGGTCGATCAGAATTTTCCCTTGGGGGCACCGCTGCGGCTACGTTCCCTCCGCCGCCGCCGTGCTCTGTTCCTCCGCCGGTGCAGTCTCCGCCAGCAGCTTCCGCTTCTTCTTTTCTTCCTTCTTGGCCTTCTTTTCCATTTCCTTGCGTCTCTTCTCAAACGAAAAATTATCTTTTGCCATGGAACACTGTACGGCGGTTTGAGAGGGATGGACAGTAAGGGTTTTGGTGCCGTTTTACCTGTGTCCGCTGGGATAAAATCCTCACCGAGCATCGAAGAGTGGTAGGACGCTCATGAGCAAAGACAACGTGCACGGCCTGTTCCCGCCTTTTCAGCATATCGTATCGTCATCCCAAAACGGTGCTCCGCCAGAAATCCAAAAACTCCTGGAAGGTTTGCACTTTCCTGCGTCCGTCCGCCGACCTTGCCGACGGCCAGGCGGGAAGTGAAACGGCAGGCGGTTTACTCATCTCGGAAGCGATCCCTGCCGGCGTTGGAACACCGCAGGCGCGGTTGGGGAAACCATCCGCGCATTCGCGGACGGAAGCCACCTAGTTCCGCGTGACCCTTAACCGAAGAAACCGCCGGCCGCCGTTGGCCGCGCCCATCGGCGTTTGATCCTGGAAGATCAGCGTGTCGAATCCGGCGGGCGTGTTCCCCTGCACGGTGGTTGACACCGCCGTGGACGAACTGTCCCAGGTCAACAAGTCGCCGGACACCTCCGCGCTGTAGGTCACATCCGACGCGGATTGCGGCTTGGCGACGGTCATGCCCAGATAATTCTGGCCGCTGACCGTGACGATCTGCGGCTTGGGCAGACCGCCCACGTTGGCGGTTTTCGGGTCGAGGCCGAGCGCGTATTCCAACAGGTTGGGGATGCCGTCGCCGTCCGGGTCGGCCTTCGGTCCGCTGACGAGGTCGTTGGTGAACTCCGCGTCGGTGAAGTGGCCGGCGCGCCACGCGTCGTAGCCGACCTCGCTGGCGATGTAGACCGTCGCCGTGTTGGCCGAACCCACCGTGTAATCCGTGCCGTTGGCCAGGGTGAGCACGACGGTTTGCGTGGCGGTCCGCGCGCCGTTGCGGTTGATGGGGTTCACGCCGATCGTGCTCGTCTGCGTTCCGGCGGCGACCGGGGCCACGCCGCCGAGAATCGTGTAGTCCGTGCCGTTCGCCGCCGTCCCGGCCACGCTGTAGCCGACGCTCAGCGGACCCGGCGCGGAGGGGAACAGGTTCAGGCTGAACGCCCCCGTGTTCCCTCCATCCGCCGCCACCGGATCGGTCGCCGCGAGTGTGATGACCGGGTCTTGTTCCAGGGCAAAATCGTCGATGTACCAGCCGGGCGCGCTCACGCCGCCGTCGCTCGTGAAGTGGAAGCGAAACTGCACCGTGCTGCCCGCGTACGCCGCGAGGTTCATCCGCACGCGCGTCCAGGCGGCGTACGTCGTCCCGGTCCAGCCCAGGCCGCCGGGCATGGAGGCAAGCGCGGTGGAATTGTACGGCACGCTCAGCGTGCCCGACGGCACCACGCTGAAGGCCCCGCCGTTGACCGACATCTCCAGGTTGCCGCCGTCGTAACCGCTCTCCGCGTTCATCCACATCCAGAACCGCAGCCGGTAGGGCGACCCGGACGAGGGCAAGGTGAAGGTTGGCGTGGTCAGGTACTCGGATGCGTTGTCGTTGTAGTTGCCCGCCAGGACCGTGCCGTAGAGCTTGCCGCCGCCGGTGTGGTCGGCGTTCGGGCCGGAAGTCGGCACGCCCCATTGCCAATCGCCGTTGGCCGACCAGCCCGTCGGGGCCGCCGTCCCGTCGAAGGCCGTGGAATAAAGGAACGGCGATTGCACGCTGTAGACGACGCTCGCGCTCGTCGCGGCGTTGGCGTTGCCGGCGGCGTCCTGCGCGGCCCCGGCGGGGACGGTCACGGTGATCGTCGCCGGGTTGCCGGATGGCGTGACGCCCAGCGTGT
>CALMVM010000254.1 GCA_937873255.1 uncultured Verrucomicrobiota bacterium
CGGACGTTCATCACAAACGCTGCAAAAACTTCTGGATCGATTTCTCGTAATCCTGAAACGGATCGCCCATCGCGAAATGACTCTGGTTTTCGCAGGATATCGAGTCCCAGTTGATGACGTAGGACTGATTCGTCTTCTGGAAATGATTGACCGCCACTGAACGCCCCCGCGCGCGGGTGTTGGCTGGCGGATGGCGCAGAGCATGGTCCGAGCGCACGCCATCGTTGAATTCGCCGATGGCCTTGGCGGGCGTCAGCGCAAAGAAGAGTCCCTTGGCCGGATTGATGTTGTGGTATTCGAGGTCGAGGCTCTGCATCCAAGGGTCGTGCCAGCCGAGATTTTCCTCCGCGCGGAAAGCGTCGAGGAGATATTTCTTGGAAATCCAATCGACACCGCCGATGAGCGCCTCGGGTTTGTTGCGAATCGCATCGAGCGTGAAGCCCCAGCGTTCGATGAGCCAATCGGTTTCCTCGTCGGTGCCGGCGAGGTGTTTTTGCGCGAGGGCAAGAAACTTGTACTGCACGTCGAGCGCGTCGCACGTCTGGCCGTTTTCCAGGCGGAGAATCCACTTTTGCGACTGGTCGCGGGAGATGTCGCGCGTACTCTGCACGGCGTCGCGCAGGATCACGTCGTAGGGCATGAGATTTTCCTCGAGGAGCGTCAGTACGCACGCGGTCGTGCCGACCTTGAGCGCCGTGGCGAACGGGCTCATGTTGGAATCGCCGATTAACAGGTGCAGCCGGCGGTATTTGCGATAGTCGGCGAGAGGCTCGTCGCGCGCGTTGATGATGGCGCGATTGAATTGCACCCACTGGTAGATGTCATTGACGATGTGGTCCGCGCGCTGGCTGATCTGGAAATCGACCGGCGTCTCGGAACGCGGCAGCTCGAAGTCGAACGCGAGGGGATTCGCCTGCCCGACGCGGCCCGCACCGGTGAAGATCTGCCGGGTGGCTAGAAACGAGAGCAGCGAGCCGAGGCTTTGCGGCGTGAACTGCGCCTCGCGCTTCATGAGGTAATTCTCATGGCAACCGAAGGTCGCACCGGTGTAGTGGTCGATGTTGTTCTTGAGGAACGACACCTGATCGGCGACGCCGAGCGCGTCGAGGCCGGATTGAAGCATCGCGTCGCCGGCTAGGTCGTACGCGACCATGTCGCGCAGGTCGAGACACTCGGGCGACGAGTATTCGAGGTGGCCCATGTCAAGGTAGAGCCGGCCGCCGTTGAGCAGGAAGCCGCCGTTGCCGGGGGGTTCCTCGTAGTCGCGGTAGTGCAGGTCGATGCTGCCGACGTTGGCCTTCTTGAAAAGGTGGTTTTTGATGCGCGTGGGCCACGCGTCCGAACCGCCGTGGGCCTTGTCATCCGAGACGAGGCAGCCGTATTCCGTTTCGATTCCGACGATGCGGTTCATAGGCAGACGGCAGTTTCCGCCAGGGAAAGACGGTTCACAAGGAACAAAACTCCGTCAGGCGACCGGGGGCACTTCAGTCCAAAAGGCCGGCGGAAAAGTAGTGGTTGAACAGGTCCACCACACTTTGAGGCGCGTGATCGTCGAAAAACAACCGGAGGTTCCGGTCCGATTCCTCGGCAGCGGACATGCTGCGAGGAAAAAGATCTTTTTCGTACACCGCCAGCGCGGCCTCAATGTCATCTGGGTGGGAGGTAAGCGCCTGCCCGAGTTCAGCTCCATCGAACATCGCCAGATTGGCACCCTCGCCAGCAAATGGCGACATCAGATGAGCTGCATCACCAACGAGAGTCACCCCGGGTATACGCTCCCACCGATGGGCAACCGGCAGCGCGTAGATTGGTCGGGCAACAGGAGCGTCGTCTCCGTTGGTGATCAGTGCCGTCAGTGGCGGAGCCCAGCCGTCAAACTCCTCGGCAACGCGAGCCAGCGCATCGGCTGGACGAGAAAAATCGAGATCGGCAATCCATTCTTCCGGTTTGTTTAGAGCCACATAGGCATGCAGGGTTCCATTCGCATACCGGTGAGCCAAAATCCCTTTCCCTGGTGCCACCGCCATCAGTGTGCCAGTACCGACCATTTCCGCGCTGGCCTTGTGACGCGTGTCGCTGTCGTAAAGATGCGTCTCGATAAACGAAGTGCCGACATAGGTGGGCTTCGCCTCGGAGAGAATCGGGCGAACCCTCGACCAAGCACCGTCAGCCCCTATAAGAAGGTCGGTGTCCACGGTGGAGCCGTCAGCAAAGAGCAGCGAATGGCGTCCATCATCCAGTGTGGACACCGTTTTGAGCTTTTGACCCCAACGGATCGTGTGAGCAGGGAGGGAATTGATCAACATCCGCCGCAAATCCCCCCGGTCTATCTCGGGCCGACTGCCATCGCCGGGTTCATCGAACAGGATCTTGCCGTCCTTGTCGCTCACCCGCTTCGCATCTTCTCCAGAGCGGATGTAACCAAGGAATTGGTCGTAAAGGCTCGCCGCCTTGAGGGCAAGCTGTCCGTTGTACTCGTGGAGATCGAGAAGTCCCCCCTGTGCGCGTGCCTCCGGTGAGACTTCTGCCTCGTAGATCGTCGCGGGGATTCCCCGGACATGGAGAACCCGGGCAAGCGTCAATCCGCAGAGACCAGCTCCAATAATTGTGACCGGTTCATTCATAACGGTGCAAACCGAAAGCATTCATCAGGCAGCCGAATAGATTGCCTCAAATGACCCGGTACAAAATACGCCCGCAATTGGGGCACTGGGTCAGGAGATGTTGCGCGCGGACTTGCGAGCCGATTTGCACCGGCACCTTCATGTGGCAACCGCCGCAGATTTCGCTTTCGAGCGGGACCACGGCGGAGTCTCCTTTTTTCACGAACAAGCGACGGTAGAGATCGAGCGTTTCTTCCGGGATTTCGGACGCCAGCTTCGCGTAGTCGGCTTCCAACTCGGCCAGTCGCGCGGTCGCGGCGTTCGCACCAGCTTCCAGTTTGGTGATCTGTTCCTGGATGATGCTTTGTGACTTGGCGAAATCTTTCTCGGCGGCGGCTGTGGTCTCCTGGATTTCCTCGGACTGCTCCATCAACTCCAGTTCCTTGTCCTCCATGCCCTGAATGTCCGCCTCGAAATGGGCGATCTCCTTTGACAGCGCTGTGTACTCCTCGTTTTTGCGCGTCGCCTGCTGCTGGGTTTTAAACCGCGCGATAGAACCGCGCTTGCCCTCGACTTCCAGTTGAATCTTGCGGCGTTCGACCTCGTTTTCCTTCCCGCGCTGTTTGGCGTGTTCGAGGAGTTGCTTCGCGGAAGCCAGTTTTGCCTCCAATCCCGCACGCTCGGTCGGCAGCGATTTTTGCTGCTGGCGCAACGCCCGGATTTTTTGGTCACGATCCTGGAGGACGAGGAGGGCTTCGAGTTCGGGCTGCATAGGAAAATGGTTTATCGGCAACGCCCCCGAAAAGCAAGGAACCCCGGCCACCTTTCGGCGACCGGGGTTCATATTTCTGGCAACTTCCTACTCTCGCACAACCTAGAGATGCACTACCATCGGGGCTGCGGCGTTTCACTTCCGTGTTCGGAATGGGAACGGGTGGGGCCACCGCGCAGATGCCACCAGAAGTGAAATCTCGCCGAGGCTTTCACCTCGACCAGTCCTCACCTCTGAGGGCTGTGGCTGCCGGGTTTTAACCGGCAACCGATTCTCTGATATCTACATACAGGTTTCAGGACAACTTTCAAACCAAGTTTTAAATGTGCTTATTGAATTTAGGTACCGGCAGGCTGGGGTTGCTTATACTCCCAGCCTGCACGGAACCAAAAAGTCAATGACCAAGCCGAACGATTATTAGTACGACTGAGCTGAACGCATTACTGCGCTTACACCCGTCGCCTATCAACGTGGTGGTCTACCACGAATCTTCAGGGAGATCTCATCTTGGGATAGGCTTGGCGCTTAGATGCTTTCAGCGCT
>CALMVM010000255.1:0-983 GCA_937873255.1 uncultured Verrucomicrobiota bacterium
GGTCTGCCGCGTGGCATGGACCCCAAGCAGGGTCAGGCTCGACGTGGCGTTGACGAACCGATCCCCCGGCCGCGCCAGATGCGTGAGCATCTCGAAAGCGTGGTACGTCGGGAACGCGAAATTCGTCCCCGGCTCCTGCGACTGCGCCGTCGCCAAAATACTGTAGTCGCCGTAGTTATACGTGCCGTACAAACTGGAGCTGTTGTTGCCGGTGGTGTAGCCGTTGTGCAGGTCCCACCAGTCCACGTTGGCCACGCCGTTTTCCAGCCACGTCGCGTAGTCGTCGGCGAGGAACAAGCCGTTGACGAGGCTGAGCGACTGCTTGCCCGGGTTCGACGACACCGAGTTGGCCTCGGTCACGCAGATTTTGACGTTCGCGGCGTTCGCGCCGCAGTACGTGTTGATGAGCGCCTGCAACTTCGGCACCTGTGCGGTCACGAGCGGTGCGGGCGACCCGAGCAGGCCGGCGTCCGACTCGGAGCCGGGTTCCTGCGGGTAATGGTGGACGATCACGAAATCGATGACGCCGCCGCATTGCGCGAGCACGCTGGCGTTCCAATTCGGCGATTGCGTGTCGGGCCACTGGCCGGGCGAACACAACACCGCGCCGATCTTGATCGATGGGTCCTTCGCCTTCATGGCCTGGGCGTATTTGACGACGTTCTGGCCGTAGGCGGTCGGCGAATGGTCGGCATGGTTGTCGTTCTCCCATTGCGCGCCGTAGAATCCGTTGCCGTAGACCTCGTTGCCGACCTCCCAGAATTTGACGCCGTACTTCTTCGTGTTGTTGGAATAATCGACCCACGCAGCGGCCTCGTTGGGATCGCCGGGGCCATTGCCCGTCGTGTCGGTGCCGTAGTTGACGGTGATCATCGCCTGCGCGCCGGCGTTGCGCACGCCGGTCATGAAGTTATCAACCGGGGTGTTGGGGTCGGTGTACTGGCCGGAGCTGCCGGGGTTGGTCTGCCAGGGGTGACCGTCGG
>CALMVM010000255.1:993-1395 GCA_937873255.1 uncultured Verrucomicrobiota bacterium
CGTTCAGGCCGAACGCCTCGGGCTGGACCGTCGCGCGGGCGCTGTCGGCCTGGACGGTGACGCTGGCGGTCGTCTGCGCCGACGCCGGAGCGAGCGGCAGCGACGCGGCCGCCGTTGCGCAAAGCAACGCGGAAGACAAACGACGGCGGCGGTTAATGAGGGGGAGAGGGAAGGGGTTTTTCATACGGGGTCATTCTCTCAATGCGTAAAACAGAGCCGAAAGCAGCAATTTTTGTTCTCCACAGAGGCGCAAATCCGGCATCCGCACCACGCATCCGGCCAGCGACGCCGCCGGGGCCGAATCCACTCGTCCGCCGACGAATGATTACCCCTATGCAAAAGCCCGCCGCCCTCGTGTTGACCTCCGCCGCCGCCTGCCTGCTCGCGCTCTCGGGGCGTGCC
>CALMVM010000256.1:0-1821 GCA_937873255.1 uncultured Verrucomicrobiota bacterium
TGGCTCCGGGCCGGCTGGCCAGCGCGGCCACCTCGCGCTTGAACTCCTCGTCAAATCTGCGGCCGTACTTGCTTTGGTTGTTGGGCATATCGGTTGTGCTTCCTGTCGATAGCACTTCCGCGTGTCCATTTTATCGGGGAAAGATCATTGCCAGCGCGGCCCTGGCCCAATTCTTGACCAAGATCGAGGCGCGGCCGGTCTACGCGCACGTGGCAAAGCGCAACTTCGCTTCGATCCGCGTCTTGCAAAAATGCGGGTTTCAACCCGCACGCGGGGAGATGGGCGATGGCGGGGACGGCGGGGAATTGGTGATGGAGCTGCGCCCGGATCATCGTGCCGCGAGCCCCGACCAACCCACCAAGCCCTAGCCATTCGCTGTAGCGAACGCCTACGGCGTCGCCGAGCTTGAGTCCGTCAGACCCGCACCGCGTCGGCCGGGGCGGGGGAGACCACCCGGCCGCCGGTCGCGTGGCCGTTGGTCCCGTTGCCCGCGGCGCGCTTCTCGCCGGTGATCTTCTTGAACATCGTCAGAGCCGCGCCGACGACCTGATCCATGTTGTAATACCGGTAGCTCGCCAGCCGCCCGACGAAGTACACGCCCGGCGTCTGGTCGGCGAGTTCCTGGTAACGCTTGTAGAGCGCGCTGTTTTCCGCGCGCGGGATCGGGTAATACGGATCGCCCTCGGCCTGCGGGAACTCGTAGACGATGCTCGTCTTGTGGTGTTCCTGGCCGGTCAGGTATTTGAACTCGGTGATCCGCGTGTAGGTATAATCGTTCGGGTAGTTCACCACCGCCGCCGACTGGAACTTCGGCCGGTCGTGGGTCTCGTGTTTGAACTCCAGACAACGGTACGGCAGCTTGCCGAACTGGTAGTCGAAATACTCGTCAATCGGCCCCGTGTAGATCATCTCCTTGAACGGCACGAAGTCCCGCACGTCGCGGTAGTCCGTGTTGAGCATGACCTTGATGTTCGGGTGGTCGAGGATGTTCTCGAACATGCGCGTGAATCCGTGCAGCGGCATCGACTGGTAGCTGTCGGTAAAGTAACGGTCGTCGCGGTTGGTGCGGGTCGGCACGCGGGCGGTGACGAGCGCGTCCAACTCCGACGGGTCGAGCCCCCACTGCTTGCGGGTGTAGTGCTTGAAAAACTTCTCGTAAAGCTCGCGGCCGACCTTGCCGACGACCACGTCCTCGCTGGTCTTGACCGGGTCGCGCTTCTCGGCCTTGGACGCGAAGAACTCCTCCACCTGAAAACTCGTCAGGTTGAGGCCGTACATCTTGTTGATCGTGTCCAGGTTGATCGGCATCGGCAGGAGTTGGCCGTCCACGCTGGCGAGCACGCGATGCTCGTAACCACGCCATTGGGTGAAGTTCGACAGGTAGTCGAAAATGTCGCGCGAGTTCGTGTGGAAGATGTGCGGGCCGTACTTGTGGATGAGCACGCCGGCGTTGTCGTAATGGTCGTACGCGTTGCCCGCGATGTGGTTGCGGCGGTCCACGACGAGGACCTTCTTGTTGCAAACGCGCGCGAGCCGCTCGGCCAGCACGCTGCCGGCAAAACCCGCCCCGACGATCAGATAATCAAAAGCCATGAAATAACGGTGTGAAGATAGAGCGGACGCCTCTGCGTTACCGGGCGGGTGGTAATCACCTCCACGACCAGCCACCCGGTTGGGGTCGGGGCGTCCTCGCCTCGCCGCCGGGTGGATTATCCTGCAAAAACAGATGGCGCGGGCCGGAGCCCGACGCCTGCTATGAGCCGACTAGGCAACGACGCTGTCGGCGACGGGCAGCCGGGTTTCCATCGCCTCGGCAATGTG
>CALMVM010000256.1:1831-3191 GCA_937873255.1 uncultured Verrucomicrobiota bacterium
ATTCCCACGAGTTGCGAGCCGCCAGGTCGCGTCCGCGCTTGATGCACCCGGCGTCGGGATTAGTAGCCGCCTCCGTGCAGAGCGCGACGAACTCCTCGCTGGACTGCGAGATTTTCACGACAGCGCTGAATTGGAGCACCACGTCCTCGACGGGCGTGCTGACGATGGGCTTGCCCGTCGCCATGTATTCGAGCGCCTTGGTGGGGTTGATGTACTCGGTCGCCTCGTTGATGGCGAAGGGCATCAGGCACACGTCGAACGCCTTCACGTACGCGGGCAGCAGCGAGTAATCGCGTCCGCCGAGCCAGTGGAGGTTCGGCCGGTGGGGGATCGAGGCAGGGTCCACCTTCGTCATCGGGCCGATGATGACCACGCTGCCGTGCGGATGCGCGTCGGCCAGCTTGGCGACCAACTCGTAGTCCATCCGCTCGTCCACCACCCCGAAGAACCCGAAGACCGGGCCGGGCAGGCTCGCCACGTCGGCGGGGACCTCCGTGTTCTTGCTGCGCGCGGTGCCGAAATGCTTCACGTCCACGCCGCAGCCGTAGGAATGGGTGTTGGCGTTGTACTTGATCTTGTCGCGCCCGATCTTGGGGCCGCCGGCGAAGACCACGTCGGCGATGGCGAGCAGTTCACGTTCGCGGCGCAGGAGTTCCTTCGGCGCGCCCTTGAACTGGCTCAGCTGGTCCATGCAATCGAACACGATGGCCTGTTCGTCCATGTGCCCGGCGAAGGCCGTCACCGCCATCGGATCGTAAAACCACTGCACCGAGTCGCGGAAACGCAGGCCCAACGGGCCGGCGAGGAGGTCCTGCACGAGCCGGCGGCGTTCCTTGTCCACGTACGCGCCGTCGAACCAGCGCGCGGCCGGCATCTTCGAGCGCATGATCGTGATGTTGGGAAATTCCGTGACCTCGCGCAGTTCGGAGGTCGGCTCGGTGACTTCCTCGGAGGGAACCGGCCCTTCCACGAAGAGAATCTGGTGCCGCTTGGAGAAACGGGAAAGAAATTGCTGCGGTCGTTGCCAAACCCAGTCCCAGCCGAGGTGCGAGTGAACGATGATCGGATATTCGGAAGGCTGGCGATTCAATTTCATGTTTTCCCTTGTATAGTCGTGTCGAAGGTCCCTTTTATTCGGGCGGGATATTGCCGGGAGCCGGGGTCGGCGTCCACAGGTTTCTTTGTTGGGCCGCGCGCGCTCTCATTTTTGCGAGTACGAAAATGGGAATTTGTCAGCGAGCAACCCTTTGATATACGAAAACCGGATGCCTGTGGGTTGTCAGGCAGGTGCC
This sequence comes from uncultured Verrucomicrobiota bacterium, assembly GCA_937873255.1. Taxonomy (GTDB): domain Bacteria; phylum Verrucomicrobiota; class Verrucomicrobiia; order Chthoniobacterales; family SZAS-18; genus CAHJWO01. Next base: position 3,124 of record CALMVM010000256.1, read on the forward strand.
TGATTGGCGCATCGGGGGAAATCGGGGGCGGGATGCCGGGTTGTGAGTGGTGGGTGTGAGTTGTGGAG
>CALMVM010000257.1:0-1544 GCA_937873255.1 uncultured Verrucomicrobiota bacterium
GGCCAGCAGTGGTTCGCCCGCCGCGCCTTGCGCGGGCCGTCGCCGGTGCCGCGCGGAAGGTGGTGGCAGGTCGGACGCTGGCCGTGGACGTGGCGGGCGGCGCTCGCCACGGCGGGGCCGGTGGTCGGACACGCGTCGTACCTGTTGTTCTTGCAAATCCGCTTCGGCGACTGGCGCGCGCAGCAAAAGACGATGGCCATTGGCTGGGGCGGCCATTTCCAATGGCCCTGGACGGCGGTCGCTTTGCAATGGACCCACCTGGAACGCATCTTCGTGGATGTGTCGATGCCGCTCCTGGGTATCACGCTCGCGCTAGCGTTGGTCGGACTGTTTACCTTGAAGCGGGTCGGGTACGCGGCGCTGGTCGTCGCGCTGGCGGTGTTGTACGTGTCCGCGACGCCGGGCGACAGCGTGACGCGTTATCTGAGCACGACGGCGACGGCGTACATCGTGCTGGCCCAGCTCGCGGAGCGTTCGCGTTTGCTGGAAACGACGGCGCTGGTGTTTTCCGTGGCCGTGATGACGCTCCTTACCGCTCTGCGCGCGAATGGGTACCACATTATTTGAGAGGCGATACGCCCCTCAAAACTCCGCCGGCGAATCCTGCCCCTCGGGCGGCATCGTCTCGATCTTGATGAGGTTCGTCCGACCGCTGACCCGGTACGGGGTTCCCGCGACGACGACGATGTTCTCGCCCGGCCGCGCCCCGCAACGCCGCGCCGCCGCGCGCACCGCGAGCTGGACCATGTGCGCCGTGCCCCGGATCTCCTCGGCGAGTTCGCTTTCCACGCCCCAGGTGAGGGTCAGCCGGCGGCGGACGCGCTCATCGTTGCACAACGCCAGCAGACCCATGCACGGGCGATGACACGCCACGCGCCGCGTCGTCGAACCACTCGTCGTGTGCGTGATGATCGCGCGGGCCGCCAGCGCCGTGGCGATGTCCTTGGCGGCGTGGGCGACGACGCTTTCCAGGCCGCCGGTCTCGCGCAACGGCGGCGGACAGGGCAATTCACCGTCCAGCCACGCCGCCTCGGCGCGCGCGGCGATGGCCGACATCGTCGCCACCGCCTCAATGGGAAACCCGCCCATCGCCGACTCGCCCGAGAGCATCACGGCGTCCGTGCCGTCGAAAATTGCGTTGGCTACGTCGGTCGCCTCGGCGCGGGTGGGCTTCGGCGCGTACGTCATGCTTTCGAGCATCTGCGTGGCGGTGATGACCGGACTGGCCGCCTGACGGCACGCGGCGATGATGCGCTTTTGCGCGATGGGCACTTCCGGCAGATTCATCTCCAAAGCGAGGTCGCCCCGCGCGACCATCACGCCGTAGGCCGCCTCCGCGATGGCCTCGATATCGTCGAGCGCGCTTTTATTTTCGATCTTGGCGATGACCGGGATGTCCGACCCGCGCGCGGCGAGGAGTCGTTGGAGCCCGCGCACGTCCTCGGCCGTTTGCACGAACGACAGCGCGAGGAAATCGAACCCTTCCTCCACCGCGAAATCCACGTCGGCCTCGTCCTTGTCGGTGATGGACGGCAGGCTGACGC
>CALMVM010000257.1:1554-8625 GCA_937873255.1 uncultured Verrucomicrobiota bacterium
GGCTGACGCGGCGGCCGGGCAGGTTGAGGCCGCGGTTGCTGGAAAGCGTGCCCCCGCGCGTGACGCGGGCGGTGATCTCGCCGTCCGCGCCGCCGCGCACCGCGAGCACGGAAAGGAGCAGGTTGCCGTCGTCGAGCAAGATCGGAGCGCCCGGTTCCACGTCGCCCGCGAGCAGCGGGAACGTCACGCTGACCCGCTCGGGGGTTCCCACGCAGGGCGTCGGCGTGAGGAGCAGTTCCGCGCCGGTCGGGAGAACAATCGAGCCGCCGGCCATCTCGCCGACGCGGATGCGTGGCCCGCGCAAATCGCCCAGGATGGCGACGGGCACGCCGGCCGCCTCGCTGACCCGGCGGACGCGCGCGATGGAGTCGCGCAGGGCGTCGTGTTTGGCGTGGGAGAAATTGATGCGCACGACGTTGAGGCCGGCGTCGATCATGGCGCGCAACGTGTCGTCCTTGTCGCTGGCGGGGCCGAGGGTGGCGATGATCTTGGTGCGCTTGCGCGGAGAAAATCCGGATGACGACATAAAATGGTGCGCACCATGTTGCGGCAGGACGGCGGGACTTGGGAAGCGGATTGTGCAAGGAGCCGCAGGGTCGGGCTTTTTCCGCGCGCTTGCGGTGAATCCGGCGGGGAACTATGCTTTTTTCCATGCTCAAGGAAGCCATTCCGCGGTTCGCCGAACTCAGCTCGTCCGAGAAGCTCCTTTTGCTGGAGGAGCTTTGGGATAACTTGGCCGACTACCCTTCGGAGGTCCCGGTGCCGGACTGGCAGAAGCGTGAGTTGGAGCGGCGATATCAGGAATTTCTGCAAAACCCGTCTGAAGGTTCGCCCTGGCCGGAGGCTCGGGAACGTCTGCGGCGGCTGTTCCAATGAAGCTCGCTCTCATCATCCGTCCGCGTGCGGAACGCGACCTGGCGGAGGCGGGACTTTGGTACGAAACAGGCAATTCCGGAACGGCCCTCTACTTTTTGCGCTGCGTCGATGCGGCGATGGCCATCGTGACCCGCCACGCCGAGGCGGGCCCGCTCCAGTTCGGGCCGTTTCGCCGTGTGCTCGTGCGCAGATTCCCGTTCGGCGTGTTCTACACGGTCGAAGCAAACGTCATCGTCGTGCACGGAGTTTTCCATCTTTCGCGCGACCCGGACAAAATCCGCGAATTACTGGAGCCCGGGGCCGATGAACCAACGACCTGAAAGCACGGACACGATCTGCCCCGGTTGCGGCGGGCGTTTCCCGGCGACGGTTGGGGGGCCCGTGCATCGTTATATGGAATCTTCGCCCGGCTGCTGGGCGGTGTACGGCGAGGTGCTCGCGCGCGAATATGGCGAGCGTGCTTATTACGAGATGCACAAATTCACGGTGGATGCCTACGCCGTGCAGCATCCCGGCCGCCCTTCGCCGCAAAGCATCCAATCAGTGGGGGTGCATCTGATCCGGCTTTGCCTGATGCTGGAACAGGGGGCCGACGCGGGACACGCCACGAAGATGATGCAAACGGCCGCCGACAAAACGGCCTTCCGATGGCTGGAGCCGCCGCCATCGCGCGGGGAAATCACGGTGGCGGACGTTCACCGCGCCGCGTCGGCGGCCGAGCATGCGGCGCTCGTGCGCGCATGGGCAAATTCGGCGTGGAACGCGTGGGCCGCGCACCACGCAACGGTGCGCGGGTGGATGTTGCGCGAGGGATCGCGCCCCCGATAGTCCGCTACTTCGAAACGAATGATTTCACCTTAGCAGCCGATACAAAATTTCGGTGAGACCGAGAAGTGCGGCTCCCAGGGAGACCAATGCACAAGCTTTTTGCCAGGATAACGTCGCGGGGGAAAGAAAGCGCTTCTCAAATACGTCGTCCCAGTGAATGGCTCTGCGGCCGAACACCAGATAGGAGAGCCCCGCGATTCCAAAGGCTGTTGACAGCATGAGCATCAAGAAAGCGATGCGCACGTTGTCAACACGCCGGCCAGCGGACGCTAAACCGACAGCAACCACAAAGACGAGCGATCCATATGCCCTAGGTCTGCGCACGGTAAATTGCTTAATAGTAGGATGCATTGACGCGCAGATGTCTGATGGCGTGTCGAAACCGGCTCATGCTCCTACCGCGATCCTCTACACGCCGACAAATTCGGATAATCCGGGTTTGGATCTTCGACCTCAAAGCAAAGCTCAATCGCTTCCTTGATCCGGGCGAGGAGCTTGTCGAGGGAGCGTGCCTGGGTGTGGCACCCGCAAAGCTCGGGTACGCTGGCCACGTAATACCCTTTGGAATCCCGCTCGATGACAACGCTGAACTCACGCTTCATGTCGAGAACATGGCAGAGGGACGTGCCCTTGGCGGGGGTGCCCGGGGCAGTGGGCTAACGCGCCGGGATCATGCCCGTCTGGCGCGCGTAGTTGAACAACCCGCCTGCTTCCACCACCGGGCGCACCTCGCCGAGCGGCTTGAGCGCGTACACCGTGCCCGCGTGCGTGAGCGTGTCGGCGTCGTAGTCGAGCGTGACCTCGTCGCCCGTTTTGAGCACCTCGCACAAGCGCGCGGCGGACTCGTACGGGAACACCTCGCCTGTCGCCACGCTGTTGCGAAAGAAAATCCGCGCGTAACTCTCCGCCACCACCGCCCGCACACCCGCCGCGCCGAGCGCGATGGGGGCGTGTTCACGCGAGGAACCGCAACCGAAATTGCGCCCGGCGACGACGATTCCGTACGGTGTTTTCTGTTCGCCCGCCGGCACGAATTTTTCCGGGTACGCGCCGTCCGGCAGGCCGATCATCGCGTAGGAGCCGAGTTGCGCGTATTCCTCGGGCACGGTTGGCAGCAGCGTCAGGTATTGCGCGGGGATGATCTGGTCGGTGTCGATGTTGTCCCCGACGACGTAGGCGCGTTGGCCGGTACGACCGGCCAGCGAGCCGCCGGGGGTGGGCGACGCCATCGGCAACGCCGCGCCGCCCGCCGCCGCCGCCGCCTGCTGCAAGGTCGCGTTGTCCTCCTGCGCGATCTCGGCGGGCGAAAGCTGCGCGATATCCTCCGTGCCCACGAAACCGACATCGCCGTCCGCCGTCTTGATCTGGCTGAATCCGCGTCCGCGGCTGAGCATCGTCAGGCGCGCGTTTTTCTTCAGGTCGAAATCCGAGCCCGCCGCCTGCAACGGCGAAAATCGGAAAAACCCCGTCGTGGCCGCGATCACCTTGTAACGATCCTTGTCCGGCACAGCCCGGATCGGGTCGGCGTTGGCGGCAGCGGTCGTCTGCGTGGTATCCGCGCCCTGGCGGCAGCCTTCGGCAGCCAGCAGCATCAACAGGCAAAAACAGGGCGTCAGCAGGCGTTTCATGACAGATACTCGCGCGGGTCGGTGATCCGGCCCGTCAACGCGCTCGCGGCCACGGTGTACGGGCTGGCGAGGTAGACTTTCGACTCCTTGTGGCCCATGCGGCCGGGGAAATTGCGGTTGGTCGCGCTGATGCACACCAGCGGTTTGTTCATGCGCCCGAAGGTGTCCACCGGCCCGCCGAGGCACGCCGCGCAACTGGCGTTTTCCGTCAGCAGTACGCCGGCGTCTTCCAGCCATTGCCAGACGCTTTTGCCGTCCCACTGGATTTTGTGGAGGTCATCCACCACCTGCGGCGTCGCGGGCACGCCGAACGTGTCGATGGCGACTTTCTTGCCCTTGACGATCTCCGCGAACGCCAGGAAGTCCGACAGTTTCCCGCCCGTGCAACTGCCCACGTACGCGCGGTCGAGCGCGAGGTGGCCGAGCGTCTTGGCGAGCGCGCGGTGGCCCGGGTTCGGGTGCATCGCCACAGTCGGCTCCAGCGCGGAAAGGTCGAACGCCTGATCGTAGACGAAGGTCTGGTTCGCTCCGGCGACGGCGGGTTCGTAGTCGGCCTTGGTGCCGTTGGCGGCGCAACGGGCGTCGACGAAATCGAACGTCTTCTGGTCCGCCGCGAAAATCCCGTTCTTGCCGCCGGCCTCGATGGCCATGTTGGCAATCGTCATGCGGTCGTCCATCGTCAGGCCGCTCGCGCCGGGGCCTTCCCATTGCATCGCCCGATAGGTCGCCCCGTCGAAGCCGATCTCGCCGATGACGTGCAGGATCACGTCCTTGGCCATCACGCCCTTTTGCAATGCGCCGTCGAGATAGAAACGCATCGTCTCGGGCACCTTCACCAGCAGCTTGCCCGTGCCGAGGATGAACCCCGCGTCGGTGTTGCCGATGCCGGTCGCGAATTCTCCGAACGCCCCCGCCATGCAGGTGTGCGAGTCCGTGCCGAAGAGTACCTCGCCCGGCCGGACGTGCCCCTTTTCGGGCAAGGCGGTGTGGCACACGCCCGCGAACCGTCCGCCGTACTGGCGCTTGAGCTGGCCGCGCGCGGCGTCGAACGTCCAATGGCCTTCCGGGTCATCGATCACATCGTAAAAGTAAGGAAGCTCCTGCTCGCGCACGAACTCGCGCAGGATGTCCACGTTGCGGTTGGACAGGCTGTCGGCGGTGAAAATGTAGTGGTCGGGGATGATGACCACTTTATTGCGGTCCCACACCTTGGCGTCGCGGCCGAACTCCCGGTGGAACACGCCGATAGTTCCCGGCCCGCACACGTCGTGGGTCAGGAGAACGTCGGTGTTGACCCAGATATTATCGCCGGGCTGGACCTGCTCCCGGCCGCTGGCCCGGGCAAGAATGGTTTCGGTGAGGGTCATGCAGGGAAACTTCGGGAAAGGACTATGACACCACGGCCAGAAGGGCCGCAACGGGATTCTGCAACGGGGCAGACTCCCGCCGGGGCGTCAGCCGCCGACCGACCGACAGGGCTCGGAAGACGATGTCTCAACTGACAGTCAACCATCCACCAAAACATTATCGAGTCTTGCAAGATATTGCTTGCGCGGGAATTAAATGGCTGCTTAAAAGACGCTTGCGTATCGAACCCGCCCGGAAGTCCCTTGTGATCCCCCGGTGTGTAGCGTAATTCGTTACGTTGACAGTGATGCGGGAAGCTGCATCGTCCGCTTGCCGGAGCCGAGCCCAAAACTTGATGAGATTTGTCCGCCCCATGAACCCGCTCTTACCCATCGGTGGACCGTCGCCGCATGGCCGGCGGTGGCTGGCAGCACCCATCTTGCTACAAAACATTGCATCCGTTCACCTATCGTTGGGCGATATAATGCATCGGCGAGGTTTGCCTGGCAGATGATGAATGCACGCCTGGAAGCTTCCCGACCCAATTTTGAGACGGTGGCACACCCTATCACCCGTGATCCTTTTTTGTGAGAGTTTTGTAATGATTTGTAACAAAATCACACTGATGGTGGTCTGAGCCAAAAGAAAACGGGTTTCACCTTCCATCACCCTATCCACACCGCGCCTACACGCGCCCAAAAACCAACCAAATCCACCACACTCATGACACTCGCAGAACGACTCAAAACATTGCGCAGGGAACTCAATCTTTCGCAGGAAGCCTTTGGCGCGCAGGGCTTCGTATCCGCGCCGGGCTGGATCAAGATCGAAAACGGCCAGCGCCAAGCCAGCGAAAAACTCATCGAGCGGCTGACCAAGTGGCTGGTGGAGGACAAGTACATGCGCGCGAACGCGGTCGGCCCGCTCAAGGAGGAACTGCTCACCCTCAAGTATCTGGGCAGCCGTTCGACCTTCGTGCGCGAGATGGCCAAGACGCACGCCAAGAAATTGCCCGGCAGCGAGATCCTGCTCGCCGAGGAGCCGGCCGGCTACAAGGTCAAGCCCAAGCGCGGCCGTCCGCCCGGCGCGGTCTACAAGAAGCGCTGAGCGGAAACTCTCGGAACGCGGAACGGCGGAAGGGAACGCAGAAGCGGGACCCGCGAGCGAGATTCCGATGTCTGGGAACCTTGCTTCCGCCTTACTCCGACCTCGGGACTTTGCCTTCCGCCGTTCCGAGTTCCGCGTTTCAAGGATTGCTCCCGGCCTGACGCTGGAAGTCGCTTTCCGCCACGATCTCGGTCACGTTGCCGACGCGCGTGACCATGCGCCGGTCCTTGTTCACGCCAAACGCCACGGGCGAGGCGACGAGGATCGTCTCGGCCGGGTCGGACTCCGTGTGTCCCGCGTAGTAGAGCCAGTCCATCACCTGCCGGGTTTCCGGGTGATGAAAACGACTGGCGATGGCGGGCAGGCCGTTGGCCTCCATGCCGGGTTTGGCCTGCCGCCACTCGATGTCGCCGATGGTGGCGGGATAACGTCCGTCGTGTTCGTCGGCGTGATAACGCAGTGCGTGGCCGAGCATGGCGAGGTGTTCCAATTCGCTCGACGCCCGCCCGTCCTCGACGGGAGCGGGCGACGGATCCTTCCAGGGAGCCCGAATCAGCAACGCCGCGACCACGGCCGCCAGCAGGGCGGTCAGCAGCGCCGTGCCGCGCCACGTCGTCGTCCAACCGCCGTCGCCCGGGTCGTTTCGCGCCATATGCCTGCCCCTATACGGAAGGAATGCAGAATGCAGAATGCAGAATGCAGAAGTCCAGAAGGAAACAGTCAGCTCGCAGTAAAATTCCCGTCAGAGCAAACACGCCGGGAACAGAAGGGAGCGATCAGCGTCCTGTCACCCTCTGGACTTCTGCATTCTGCATTCTGCCTTTTCAAAACGGGCTCTGGATCATCGCCTCGAAATCCGCCGCCGCCGCGCGCACCAGCGCCGCCGGACCGGTCAACTTGATGAACACGTCACCGTCCTTGCTCTCCAGGATCGCGCCGTAGAGCCCATAATCGGCCTGTGGCGTGGTCGGGCCGCCGGGCATGCCGCTGTTGAACGTCCCGCTGTCCACCCGCACGCGGGTGATCTTCGTGCCCTTGATCTCGGCCGACTCCTCAACCGGCTTGACCGCCGCGCCGTTGCCCTGCTCGAACTGCCCGACCCAGCGCCGGATGTTCGCCTCGACGCCGCCGCCCTGGCCCGCGCCGAAGGTGAAGAACACCACGTCCGCGCTCTGGCCGCCCTCGCCGTCGACGCGCAGTTGCGCCTTGCGCATGGAATTGCTCCCCACGGAAACCCATTTCCACGCTGCCGGACGCTTGAAGGTGAACGTGCTCACCGTAAACG
>CALMVM010000258.1 GCA_937873255.1 uncultured Verrucomicrobiota bacterium
CGGCTCGGAGAGCCATCCCTACCTTGGTGACGACGCCTGCGGCGCAACGTTTTCACCAGTTAGATATTATGCGACCCGAACCGAAAAAACGCATCAACACGCAGTCCGATTCCTCGCCGCTCGCGGGGATGGACGCGGCGTTCGCGGGCCTGGACGTGCCCGTCTCGCCTGACGACACATCACCGGTTGCGCCACCCCCGCCGCCGACCACGCCGGTCTGGAAAATGGGCCGCGTTGTCCTGCGGCGCGAGAGCGCGCACCGTGGCGGCAAGACGGTGATCGTCGTGGACGATTTTGCCACGCACCTGCCGTCGTCGGTGATCGAAACCGTCGCGCGCAAGGTCCGTGCGGCGTGTGGTTGCGGTGGGACAATCAAGGGCCGGCAAATCGAAATCCAGGGCGACCAACCCGCAAAAGTACGGGTCGCGCTGGAGGCGGAAGGTTTTACCGTCGCGGGGGTAAAATAAACATCGTCCGATGCCGGTCATTGCCTCGTCTTTCCGACCGCCGCCGTGGTTGCGTAATGCCCACCTGCAAACGGTCTGGGCCGCCATTGCTCGCCGTGGCAACCGGGGGCGCTACGCCCGCGAACGGCTCGAACTGCCCGACGGCGATTTCCTTGACCTCGACTGGTCGCGCGCCGGACACGACGCGCGGCTGGCGATCCTCTCGCACGGGCTGGAGAGTGACTCGAACGCGGGTTACGTGCGCGGCATGGCGGCGGCGTTGAACGCGGCCGGCTGGGACGCGCTCGCGTGGACGTATCGCGGCTGCGGACCCGAGCCGAACCGCCTGCTGCGTTTCTATCACAGCGGCGAGACGGGTGACCTCGGGCGTGTGGTCGCGCATGCCGCGAACCGTTACGAGCAAATCGCGCTGATCGGGTTCAGCCTCGGCGGCAATCTCACGCTCAAGTACCTCGGCGAAACGCCCCCGCATCCGGCCGTCGTCGCGGGCGTGGCGATCTCCGCGCCCGTGGACCTCGCCGCCAGCGCGCGACGGCTCGACCAACAACGCGGCAACCGCGTTTACCTGCGGCGTTTCCTGAAAACGCTCATCGCCAAGGTGGAAGCCAAGGCACTGGTTTTCCCCGGCGAGATCGACACGGCGGGCGTCCAGCGGATTCGTTCGTTCCAAGAGTTCGATGATCGTTACACGGCGCGTCTGCACGGTTTCCGCGACGCGACGGATTATTGGGCGCGGGCGAGCGCGCGACCGTTTCTGCCGGAGGTCGGCGTACCGGCGCTTTTGCTCAACGCGCGCGACGATCCGTTTCTCGCACCGGAATGTTTTCCGACCGAAGAGGCCGAGGCCAACCCGCGCTTTTTCCTGGAAGCGCCCGCGCACGGTGGGCACGTGGGGTTCGTCGATGCCCTGCGTTCGCGCGGACCGAATTGGCTGGAGCGGCGCGGGGTCGAATTTTTGTCCTCGCTGCCGGTTCGTTGAAAGAAGTCACGCTGCTGGCCGGGATTTCGCCCTACCGTTACGGCCGGCTTTGGCGCATAATGGTCAAGCCGCTCGCCGCCCATGTCCTCGCCCGACCAGCCGCGCAAGATCATCCATGTGGACATGGATTGTTTCTACGCCGCCGTCGAGGAACGCGAGCAGCCCGAACTCGTCGGCCGTCCGCTCGGCGTCGGCGGCCTGGGCGGGCGGGGTGTATTGACGACATGCAACTACGAGGCGCGCAAGTACGGCGTGCGCTCGGCGATGCCGACGTTCATGGCGCTGTCGCGCTGCCCGCAGTTGGTCATGGTGCGGCCCCGGTTCGATCTCTACCGCGCGGAGAGCGCCAAGGTCCGTGCGGTGTTCCACGAATACACCCCGCTGGTCGAGCCGCTCTCGCTCGACGAAGCGTACCTGGACGTTTCGCACCACGACCGGCCGGCCACGGTCGTCGCACAGGAGATTCGCGCGCGGATTTTTGAGGAGACCCGTCTGACCGCCTCCGCCGGCATCGCGCCAAACAAGATGCTCGCCAAGATCGCCAGCGATCTGCGCAAGCCCAACGGCCAGTTCACGATCAAGCCCGCCGCCGTCGCGGCGTTCATGCTCGACCTGCCCGCACGCAAGATCCACGGCATCGGCGAGGTGACAGCCAAGCGCCTCGAAACCGAACTCTCCGTCGAGACCTGCGGCCAGCTCCAAGCGTTCGGACGCGCGGACTTGCAGGCGCGGTTCGGCAAGTTCGGCGCGAATCTCTACGACCGTTGCCGGGGGATCGACGACCGGCCGGTCGAGCCGAACCGGGAGCGCAAGAGTCTGTCGAACGAAAACACGTTCCCCGCGAACCTGACGACGCTTGAGCAATGCGCCGAACGGCTGGAGGAAATCCACGCCGATCTGTTACGCGACCTCGAAAAACAACCCTTGCGCCGTCCGATCAACAAGCTGTTCGTCAAACTGCGCTTCTCAGATTTCTCGCACACGAGTGTCGAGCGCGGCGGCGTCGAACCGGCGCTGGACGCGTACCGTGCGCTGTTGGAGGAAGGCTGGCAGCGGCGCGCGCCAGAGAAGCGCGTGGTGCGTCTGCTCGGCGTCGGGGTGCGCTTCGTGTTGGC
>CALMVM010000259.1 GCA_937873255.1 uncultured Verrucomicrobiota bacterium
CGCGCGTGCCCGCCCCCACCCCGCCCGGTAAACTCCGCGCCATGACTTGGCAAGAAGTTTGCGACGACCCCTCTTTGCAGGATCTGCCCTACCGCATCGAACTCAACCGGTGGGGCCGCATCGAGATGGACCGCGTCGCGCCGCCCTGGCACGGCGAGACCATCGCCCGCGTCGGCTTCCTGCTGCACGACCTGATGCCGGACGGCCTCGCGTCCACCATCACCGCCGTTGACACCGCTGAGAACACCAAGGTCGTCGACGTGGCTTGGATTTCCCACGAGCGCCGCCACGCCAACCCGAGCGAATACAGCTATTCTCCCGCCCCGGAAATCTGCGAGGAGATCCTCACCCCCGCCGACTCGCAAGACGACCACTACCACCGCGGCCAACTCTACCTGCAAGCGGGTGCGAAGGAGTTCTGGCTGTGCGATAAACAGGGCGACGTGCGCTTCTTCGACGCCGCTGGCCCGCTGGAGCGTTCCCGACTCTGCCCGGACTTCCCGGCCAAGGTCCCCCGGCTCCGCTAACCTCACCGAACCGACTCTATGACCTGGGACCAAGTGCTCGCCGATCCCTGCTTGCAGGATCTGCCCTACAAGATTGAACTCAACAAGCAAGGCCGCATCGAAATGAGTCCAGCCAGCAGCCGCCACGGGAAATTTCAAGGCAGAATCGCACAACTTCTGGGCGCGATGAAGCCGGACGGCTACGCGATGACGGAGTGCCCCGTCAAAACCTCCGAAAACGTCAAGGTGCCCGACGTGGCCTGGATCTCCTACGCGCGCGACGATGCCGCCGCCGAGCCGGACAAACTTTACTCCGACACCGCCCCGGAAATCTGCGTGGAGATCGTCTCCCCCAGCAACGCGCCAGACGACCTGTTGCACAAGGGCCGGCTCTACCTGCGGGCGGGTGCGGAGGAATTCTGGTTGTGCAGCGAACTGGGCGACGTGCGCTTCTTCGACGCCCGCGGCCCGCTCGAACACTCCCTCCTCTGCCCGGAGTTCCCGGCGAAAATCGAGTTCCGCCGGTAGACCTCACGCCGCGCAACCCTTGGCCCACGCCGCCGGACGATACACCGGCCGCACCGCCGCACCGGGCGGGATGTCGTACAACGCCGTCACCCGTTGGATCTCGCGCAACCGGTGCGCCCGGTGATCCTCGCCGCGATGTTCGAGCACCTGCGCGTTGACCCTGCACTGGCCCGGATCGTTCTCGAAAAATAGCCAATCCACCTCGCGCCCATCGCCGAGGTACTCGTGCACGAAGCTTTCACGCACGGTGCGGTCGCACATCTCCACCGAGTCGATCACCCACGGCCGGCCCGAGTGCAGGTCAAACAAGAACCGTCCGAAGCGGTCGTCGCCGTCGCGGACACACTGGTCGCGGTAGTACAGCCAGTGGTGGATGTCCTCGTAATGGCTGCGGCCAGCCAGGATGCCGCGCGCAAAAGACGTTTTGCCGGAAGCCGGCAGCCCGACGATGACGAGCGAGCGCCCCGCCGCGCGTCCCTCGAAAGTGCATGACTCCGGATAAAGCGTGCTGATCATCCGCCGGATTCCCTCCCGCCCCTGCTGTGCCGTGATCGACGCTTCTTTTATCCGCTTTTCGAGGGGCGGAATGCAACCGCTTTTTTTGCGAATGACGCGAGGAAACCTCCTCTTCGCCCCCCGGCCGGCGGCTCACGCCAGGCGGTTGACGACCGGGCCGCTCGGCACCAGCACGCTCTGCATCCCGGCGGCGGTCGCGGCCTGGATGCCCAGCGGCGTGTCCTCGAAGACGAGGCAGCGCGCGGGCTCCACGCCCATCTGGCGAGCCGCTTCGAGGTACGTGTCGGGCGCGGGCTTGCCGTGCACCACGTCCTCGTACGTCACCACCGCCGCGAAATGCTCGTGGATGCCCAACGCCCGCAACGTGGAGAGCACCAGCGGCTTGAGCCCGCCGCTGGCCACGGCCACGGGAGATTTGCCAATGACACTCTTCATGAACTCGACCACCGGCACGATGGGCTTGACCTGGGGGATGAGTTTTTCAAAAAGTCCCTCCTTGTACGCGGCGGTTTCCTCGACGGGCATCGACCAGCCGAAGCGTTCGTTGAGATACTCGACCACCCCGGGCGCGGGCACGCCGCCGAGCGAATAGAAAACGTCTTCGGGGAAATGGTGTCCCTGCGCGGTCACGGCCTGCACCCACGCCTTGTAATGAAGCCCCATCGTGTCTGCCAACGTCCCGTCGCAGTCGAAAATGTAGCCCGCGAACTCGCCCGGCGGGATGTCCAAAGTAATCATCGCGCGCAATGTAGCGGCGTTTTTGCGTTTGACGAACCGGACGTTCCGCCGCACGCTTTCCACCCCTTCCATGCGCCACACGCTTTCCGTCCTCGTAGAGAATAAATTCGGCGTGCTCGCGCGCATCGCCGGGATGTTCAGCGGACGCGGGTTCAACATCGACACGCTCAACACCGGCCCCACCCTCGACCCGCACACCTCGCACATGACCATCGTCGTCCACGGCGACGACGCGGTGCTCGAACAGGTCACCAAGCAGCTCAACAAGCTGGTGGACGTGATTTCCATCCAGGACTTCCGCGACCACGAGTTCGTGGACCGCGAACTGGTGCTCATGCGCGTGAAGGTGGACAACGGCACGCGCTCGGAAGTCATGCAGATCTGCGACATTTTCCGCGCGAAGATCGTGGACGTGCAGCACACGAATTTCCTCATCGAGGTCAGCGGCAACGAAAGCAAAATCAACAAGTTCATCCGCCTGATGCAAGGCTTCGGCATCAGCGACCTCAAGCGCACCGGCAAAGTCGCCATGAGCAGAAAGGATGAAGGTTGAAGGGCGGAAAACAGCCCGGACTCCGAACCTCATTTCCCTCCCTCCGTTTCATCCTTCAGCCTTCACCCTTCATCCTTTTCTTCCCGTGCCCGCTAAAATCTACACCGACAAAGACGCCGACCTCGCCGTGCTCGCCAACAAGACCTGCGCGGTCATCGGCTTCGGCTCCCAGGGCCACGCCCACGCGCTCAACCTCAAGGACAGCGGCGTCCGCGTGATCATCGGCCTCTATCCCGGCAGCCCTTCGCGTGCCGTCGCCCAGGAAAAGGGGCTGGAGGTCTTTGACACCGCCGAGGCCGTGCGGAAGGCGGACGTGATTTTCCTGGCGGTGCCGGATTTGAAAATCGCCGACGTGTACGAGGCCGACGTGGCCCCGAACCTGGCCAAAGGCAAGACGCTGCTGTTCAGCCACGGGTTCGCCATCCACTTCAAGACGGTGGTGCCGCCGGCGGAGGTGGATGTCATCATGGTCGCGCCGAAGGGCCCGGGCCACATCGTGCGCCGGCAGTACACCGAGGGCAAAGGCGTGCCCGCGCTGATCGCCATCTACCAGAGTCCCAGCAAGAAGGCCAAGAAGATCGCGCTCGCCTGGGCCAAGGGCATCGGCGGCACGCGCGGCGGCGTCATCGAGACGACGTTCAAGGAAGAAACGGAGACCGACCTCTTCGGCGAACAGGCCGTGCTGTGCGGCGGCGCGACGGCGCTGGTGCAGGCGGGTTACGAGACGTTAGTCGAAGCGGGCTACCAGCCGGAGATGGCGTACTTCGAGTGCCTGCACGAGTTGAAGCTCATCGTCGATCTGATGAACGAGGCCGGCATCGCCGGGATGCGTTTCTCCATCTCGGAGACAGCCAAATACGGCGACGTGGTCACGGGACCGCGCATCATCAACAAGTCGGTCAAAAAGGAGATGGGCAAGGTGCTCAAGGAAATCCAGAACGGGAAATTCGCCAAGAACTGGATCGCCGAGTACAAGAACGGCCGCAAGAATTACACGAAGCTGCTCAAGGACGGCGCGGACCATCCCATCGAGAAAGTCGGCGCGCGCCTGCGCGGCTTGATGCCCTGGATCGGCAAGAAAAACGTCAAGGGGCCGCAAGCCGCCTATTGAGTTTGTTTTACCCGTGACTACAACTACCCGCATGAAAAACCCTTCTCGCAAATCCTGGTTGTTCCTGACCGGCGCAGCCCTGCTGACGACCGTGCTCGCCGCTTGCAGCCCCACCGTTCCCAAAATCGACAGCCTCAAGATCGGCAAAGAAGTCGACAAGGACAACGACGTGACGAAGGAAACGACCACCTTTGCCCCCAAAGAGACGGTCTACGGCTTTATTCATGAGTCCGCTCCCGGCAAGGTCACGATCAAGTGGCAGGTGATCGTGGTGAAGTCGGAAGGCGCGCCGGAGAATTTCCATTACGCACCGGCGGACGCGAACGTCGAGATCGGGGGCAGCGGGACTTCCAATTATCACCTCCCCCTGGCCGCAGAGTTCCCGCCGGGCAAATACCGTCTCGAAGTTCAGATGGTCGATGAGTCCGGCGCGGAGAAAGACAAAAAGACGGCGGAATTCACCGTGACCGCCCCGGCGAATCCGTGAGCGGCCCTCTGTGATCGTGTTCGTCGGCAGGTAGGAGTGTCTGGCGGCATTTCCCAGCGCCAGCGAGACCCCGCGTTAAAAAAAGCAAAACCCCACCCGGAGTCCGGTGCGGGGTTTCGTGTCTGCGGGCGAGACGCGGGAAATCGTCTCTACGGCGTCTTGTCGCTTGTGTCGGCTTTCTTCTTCGGCTTTTCGCCGACGTAGGACACGAGTTGGTGATATTCAACGAAGCAGTTGTCCACGTAGTTCACGGTGCCGTTCTCGAACAGCACCATGAACAGGAAGGTGAACACCACCGTCAACAGGACCCAGAAAAGTTTCGAGAGCATACGGGCGTGGGGGCATTGTAGAGGCCCCGGCTACGGTTAGCAATGAGCAACTGCCGCGCCATCCGGCAGCCGAATCTGCCGGCCCGCCATGGTCGGCGCGGCATTACGGGCATTCGTGCCCCGCTTGGATCGGTCCCGTTGCTCGTCAGGCTTTCAATTCGGGCACATCGACCCAGGCGCGTTTGGCCCAGCTTTCGAGGCCCTTCTCGGCCAACTGCACGCCCTTGGCTCCTTCCAGCAGGCTGTAATTCCACGGCTCGTCCTTGACGACGTGCCGCAGGAACATCTCCCATTGCACCTTGAAGGCATTGTCGAACGCCTGCTGCGCCGGGACGCGCGTCCAGTTGTCGAAGAAGTTGATCGGGCTGTCGATGTCCGGGTTCCAGACCGGGCGCGGCGTCGCGCCGTGGTGCTGGGCGACGCAATCGCGCAAGCCCGCCACGGCGCTGCCCATCGTGCCGTCCACCTGGAGGGTAAGGAGGTCGTCGCGGCGCACGCGCACGGTCCACGACGAATTGAAGTGCGCCACCACGCCGCCTTCCAGTTCGAACGTGGCGTAGGCCGCGTCGTCGGCGGTGCATTTGTACGGCTTGCCGGACTCGTCGATCCGTTCGTCCACGTGCGTCGCGCCGTAGCACGACACCGCCTTGACCTTGCCGAAGATGTTGTCGAGCACATAACGCCAATGGCAAAGCATGTCCACGATGATGCCGCCATCGTCCTCCTTTCGATAATTCCAGCTCGGACGTTGCGGGTTGATGCCGTCCGTCCCGGTGAAAACCCAGTAGCCGAACTCCCCGCGCACGCTCAGGATTTTGCCGAAGAAGCCCATCTTGATGAGTTGTTGGAGCTTCATCAAACCGGGCAGCCAGAGCTTGTCCTGCACGACGCCGTTTTTGACGCCGGCCTTCTTGGCGATCTCGTAGAGTTCGTACGCGCTTTCGGTGGAAACGGCGGTCGGTTTCTCGCAATAGACGTGTTTCCCGGCGGCGATGGCTTTTTTGATCGCATCCGCGCGGCGTCCGGTGGTCTGCGCGTCGAAGTACACGGTGTTGAACGGATCGGCGAGCGCGGCGTCGAGGTCGGTGGTGACGCGCTCGATGCCGTTGGCCTTGGCGAGGGCCCGGAGTTTCGCCTCGTTGCGCCCGACGAGGATTGGGTCGGGCATGATGAACTCGCCGTCGCTGATCTTGATGCCGCCCTGTTTGCGGATGGCGCAGATCGAACGGACGAGGTGCTGGTTGGTGCCCATGCGTCCGGTGACGCCGTTCATGATGATGCCGACCTGATGGATGTGCGGGGAAGATGACATGATGTTAGGAGGAAAGGGATGTGGGATGTGCGGATGGAACGCTCAGGCATCGGTAGGTTTGTCCGTGCATTGCGGACGCGCACCGGCGGGCAGTGGCGGGATGCCGTTTTCGCCCGCCTTGGGCAAGGTGCCGGCGAGTTCCTGACGCCAATGCGCCACATCGCCGCCGGGCGCATAGGTGTAGATCATGCGCAGGGGTGTATCGCCGATGTTAGTTAACTGATGGAAGACGCCCGGCGGAATGTAAACCATCTGCCCGGTGGAGAGCGTCTGGCGTTCCTCGCCGAGGCACATCTCGCCGGTGCCTTCGATGACGAAATACGTTTCCTCCTGTTCCTGGTTGTGCCAGGGGACTTGCCCGCCGTTGGGTTCGAGCGTGACGTGGCCGAAAGCAAAATTCTTCGCCTTGATCGGCTGCGGTCCGTCGCCTACGAGTCCTTGAGTGCGGCGGCGCGCGGGGTAACGCTTGCCTTCGATTTCGTTGAGGTCTCCGATGGTCATGGGGAATGGATTATTTAGCGGACCCAAAAAAGGTGTAGTACGGTTTTTCCTCGGCGAGACGCTGCACGTACAACGCGACCTCGCGCGCATGGTAGTCGCCCCACTGGCTCGACTCACCAAGCGGGATTTTCGAGCCGGGCGGGATGCGGTCCCAGCCGTTCGGGCGATGGTAGATCGAATGTAGGATGAGCCCCTGGTGATTGCGGTCGGTGCTCAGGTAGGGTTCGTCGAAGAGTGTGTCGAGCACGGTCAATCCTGCGTGGAAATAACGCGCACCATCCTGCTCCTCGCCCTTGCCTTGCAGGTAACGTCCGAGCCGCAACAATCCCTGCGCGGCAATCGCGGCGGCGCTGCTGTCCACCGGCTCGAAATCGTTAAATACTTCGGCGGGTCGGTCGAGATAATCGCCCAATCGCCAGAGTTCCGGCGCGCCTGTGTCCCAATACGGGATGCCGTCGGTCGGCGTGTGTTCGATATAAAAATCGCAAGTTGCCCGCGCGGTCTTGAGCATCATGGCCTCGATGTCCGCACGACCGCCGAAGGGCGCGAGTTCGTCGTCGGAAACGGTGGCGAGCCATTCGAGTTCCTCGGGATAGCCGCACATGATCCATGCGAGGCCGCGCGTCCACGTCGTGAACGGCGCAAAACCCTGTTGCGAGTTCGGGCAACGGTAGTCGCCGTTGTTTTTGTTGAAAACGCTCTCGTGCGCCACGCGCCCGCGCAGATCATAATAGTCACGTCCTTCGCCATAGTAGACGCTGTATTTCGACGTGGCGCGGGCGTGGTCGATCAACCGGCCGAGCAGCGAAATCTTCAGGTCGCGCTCGCCCATCAACACATGCCCGAGTCCGTGCGAAACCGCCAGCGCGCGGCACGAGCGGATCGTGTCAGCAAAGAGCGAGTGCGGTCCGTTGAACGAATAGATAAACCCACCACCGGGTATGTCGGTCCAGCGGTCGGCCTGCACCGCGCCGGTGAGCTTGAGCGCGAGTTCGTAATAATCCTGCTCTCGCGCGCCCGCGTCGGGGATGCGACCTTCGTGCAGGAGACGCAACAAGTTGCCGTAGGTCGAAACGTTGTTGAACCCGTGGTCATGGACCCCGACGTGGGTGATGTGCGGTGCCATGCGCTCGAACGTGCGGTCGCGACCGAGTTTCAGGAACGATTCGTCGCCCGTCGCGTCGTATTGCAACAACGCCGAACCGTAGACGAAACCCTGCGTCCACTCGGTCCAACCGCGCGCGGTGTACTTACCTTCCCAAGTGAAAACGGGCGCGGCCTGGCCGGGCACATCGTCCTTATCGATGGACAAAATTTTCGGGGCGGACACCTCCCAGAGCCGGGCAATTTTTTTCGTCAGATCGGATGGCTTGAGGTCGGGACGAATCTTGATCATGGGGGAGTTCAGGAAAATTAGAGCCGGTGCAGATGGAAACCGCCGTCCACCTCGAAGACCTGCCCGGTGCTATAAGGGAAATGTCCCATCGCCACGGCGGCGACGGTCTTGCCCACGTCGGAGGGTTGGCCCCAACGGTTGATGGGGGTCAGGCCGTCGGCGAAGAGTTTGTCGTACTTTTCCTTCACCGCGCCGGTCATGTCGGTAGCGATGACGCCGGGCTGGATTTCGTAGACGTTGATCCCCTCGGAAGCCAGGCGCGCGGCGAACAATTTCGTCATCATCGCCAACCCGGCCTTGGCCACGCAGTAGTCGCCACGGTTGATGCTCGCCGTGAACGCCGAGATGCTCGTCACGCTGACCACCGCGCGCGGCGTTTTTTCCAGCGGCGTGCTGCGCATCATGAGCCGGGCGGCGCGTTGCGTCAGGAAATACGGGCCCTTCAAATTGACGCCGATCAGCCGGTCGAAACTCGCCTCGGTCGCCTCCAAGATGTCCGCGCGTACATCGGGGGCGATGCCGGCGTTGTTGACCAGCAGATCGAGCCGACCGAATTCGCTTTCCACGTGGCCGATCAGCCGTTCGCGGTCGTCTGCCTTGGAGATGTCGCCTTGGATGATCTCGACGCGCCGGTCTTTGCCGCTGCCGAACGCTTCGCGGCACATCGCCTGGCATTCGCGCGCGGCCGTTTCGTTGCCCGCGTAGTTGACGACGAGGTCGTGCGTGCCGAGGGCAGCGAGTTCGAGCGCGATGCCGCGGCCGATGCCGCGCGACGCGCCGGTGATGAGTGCAACGGGGGAGTCAGGCACGTCGACCATCCTGTCACGCCCCCGCGCCGGGCGTGAGGAGAAGTCCCGCGCTGTCTAGCACAAAACCGACTTTTTCTCGTGCTAACGCCGAATGGTCGTCCGAGAACTCACCAGCGAACCCGCCCGCCACGCCGTTGGCGTGCAGCCGGTCTGCGCGCGGAACCATCGCGCGAAGTAATTGGGGTCGTCGAAGCCCGTTTCCTGAGCGACTTCCGACACCGGCCGGGCCTGCCCGAGCAGGCGTTGCGCGGTCTGGAGGCGGGCGACGCTGCGGCATTCGCCGAGGGTCAGGCCGCAGGTTTGTTTGAGCAGGCGATTGAGATAATCGGGGTGGTAGCCGACGCGCCGGGCGAGCGTGGACAGCCCTTGGCGTGGCGCGTCAGGCTGGCCGAGCACGCGGCGGACGTTGCGCAGGAGATTGCCGCCGGCCGGCACCGTGTCGGAA
>CALMVM010000260.1:0-6167 GCA_937873255.1 uncultured Verrucomicrobiota bacterium
GAATTTCACCTCCACCGCCGTCCGCGAGGCGCAGGGCAGCGTGTTCACCAACAAGTACGCCGAGGGTTACCCCGGCAAACGCTGGTACGGTGGTTGCGAGAACGCCGACGTGGTCGAACAACTCGCCATCGACCGGGCCAAAAAACTCTTCGGCGCGGAGCACGCCAACGTCCAGCCCCACAGCGGCGCGCAGGCGAACATGGCGGTCTATTTTTCCGTGCTCCAGCCCGGCGACAAGATCCTGACGATGGACCTGTCCCACGGCGGGCACCTGACCCACGGCAACAAGGCGAATTTCTCGGGCCGCTTCTACGACGTGGTGCATTACGGCGTCGCGCAGGCCGACGAGCGCATCGACTATGAGGCTTTCGCCAAACAGGCCGAGGCCACGCTGCCGAAGATGATCACCGTCGGCGCGTCGGCCTATCCGCGCACGCTGGACTTCGCGCGGATGCGCCAGATCGCCGACAGCGTGGGCGCGCTGCTATTTGCCGACATGGCGCACATCTCCGGCCTCGTCGCCGGCGGCGCGCACCCGAGCCCGGTGCCGCACGCGGACTTCGTGACCACGACCACCCACAAGAGCCTGCGCGGCCCACGCGGCGGGATCATCCTTTGCAAAGAGCCATTCGCCAAGGGGGTGGATTCGCAGGTGTTCCCCGGCATCCAGGGCGGGCCGTTGATGCACGTCATCGCGGCCAAGGCGGTCTGTCTGCACGAGGCGCTGCGGCCGGAATTCAAGGATTACCAGCGTCAGGTCGTGCTCAATGCCAAGGCCCTTGCCGCGCGCCTCACGCACAACGGCTACCGACTCGTCTCCGGCGGCACGGACAATCACCTCATGCTCGTGGACCTGCGTCCGATGGGTTTGACCGGCAAGGACGCCCAGGAGACGCTCGACCACGCCGCCATCACGGTGAACAAAAACGCCATTCCCTTCGACACGGTCAGCGTCTTCAAGGCCGGCGGCATCCGCATCGGCACACCAGCGGTCACCACGCGCGGCATGAAGGAGGAGGAGATGATGGAAATTGCCGACCTCATCCACGAAGGTCTGCAAGCGCGTGGCGACGACGCGGCCTTGAAAAAAGTGCGCGGCTCGGTTGGGGCGTTGACCCGTCAGTATCCCCTGCCCTGAAC
Source organism: uncultured Verrucomicrobiota bacterium (assembly GCA_937873255.1). Taxonomy (GTDB): domain Bacteria; phylum Verrucomicrobiota; class Verrucomicrobiia; order Chthoniobacterales; family SZAS-18; genus CAHJWO01. The sequence continues at coordinate 1,141 of CALMVM010000260.1, forward strand.
TCTATGAGAAAAGTCGCTCTTTCCATTCTCATCGCGGCCACGCTGTGTCTGGCTTGTCGATCCGTGCGTGCCGACGACGCGGCCGACGTGCGCAAGGCATTCGACACGTTCGTTCAGTACACGAAATCTGACGACTAACGCTCGCTCGCCCTGTTCGCGCCGGACATCGCCGTGACGTTTTATTACGACGCGGGCCAGGGCAATCGTGAAATCACCCTGCCGGCGGACAGGTTCCGCGAGATGGTCAAGAAGAGTCTCGCCAGGAAGGAAGGCAACTCGGATACGTACGAGGACATCGAGTGCAAGCAGGACGGCGACACGGTCAAACTGACCTGCACGTTGATCCCCGGCAAAACAGGCGAGCGCGCACCGCTCATCCTCGTCTACACCAAAGACGGGTCGGGCGAGTTCAAGATCAAGGCGATGCGATTGAAAGTCCCGCCGCCGAAGGTGACGCCGGGGAGTTGAAAGTCATCGCACTGGGTAGAGAGCGCAGCTGGTAACGGAAATCCTCCTAGCCCCGGCAGGGGCGTAAGAGTTTAGCCCACGGCGTGAGCCGTGGGAAAGGCGGTTAGATCGAGCACAGCCCCGGCAGGGGCGGAAAAAAACAGCCGGGCCGTTTTCTGAAAAGCAAGCTGGTCTTCTTACGCCCCTGCCGGGGCTTTCGTACATTTGCGGCCGCTGACCCACGGCTCACGCCGTGGGCTAAACTCTTACGCCCCGCCGGGGCTGTGGCGCTCTGGATACGCAACCCAAATCGCCTCACTGTTCGCCCATCGACAGGCGTGTGACATGCCGACTCGGTTCGCGGTAGAGCACGTACAGGTCGCTCATCAACGCACCCAGCTCCGGACCGTCCAGCCAAGCGTCCCCGCCGAGACGCGCACGCGCCGGCCCTGTCAACGGCACGGGCGACGCACCCGGCGGCGGGTTGCCGACCTCGGCCAGTGTCGGCTTGCGACCGCGCAGACGTGTCACGTTGCGTTCGCCGATCCGGTGGTAACTCATCGTCTCCACTTCCAGGCCGGGCACGATCATCTTGCACGCGCACACGCTGCTGCCCGGCGTCGTCAGGTCGGCCACGAGCACGTCCATCCCGGCGCCCGTCAACCGCGCTACGGTGCGGCGCAGCAGCGCCTCCTTGTCCGAGGTGAGTTCCTCCGCTTCCGCTGGCGCGGCCAGCGAGTCGAACGAAACGGTTTCCTCCACCGCGAACACCGGCGCGAGCACGCGGCGCATTTCCTCCAGCGAAAACCCGAGCCACCGCCGCATGCCTTCCAGGCCGCGTGGTTCCTCGTCGGCGGGGCTAAGGATTTTTGCGTATGCCTTCAGATAACCCTCCGGCGCGACGGCGCGCACGCGTTCGAGCGGACCGTGGAAAAGCGCGAGCCTCGCCCGCGACGAGGCGAACTCCAACAGCGCCTTGCGCAACGCCACCGCCGGCACCGGATGCACCGCCTCGCCGCACGCCGCCGCCATCACGGGCAGCCCACCCGTTGCCGGGTCACGGTCGTAGCCGACCGCGTACAGGTTGACGAACCCGAAGTCCGTCGCGGCGACCTTCACGCACATCTGCACGCCCGTGCGGTCGTAGCGGTCAAGCAGTTCGCGCGCGACGGGATCGGTGATCGTGTCCAGATCGATGGCCGTCGGGCGAGCCAGCGCGCGGTATTGGACGCTGTTGCCGTCGCGCTGGAGGAGTTCGAGCAAACCGTGCACCTGGGCCATTTCCGGGTTGGTGCCCGCGCCGTGGCCGTTGGTGATGGGAGTGACCAACCGCGCGACGCCCGGACGCGCGGGAGCGTCCATTCCCGCGCACGCGACGAATTCCGCCGGGATCATCACGGGCTCGTTGGTCGACCAACGGCGCACCTCGACCCATTCGAGGGTCTTGTCCGGCGTGTACGCGCTGCCGGCTTCCAAACAGAGGGACACGGGATCGACCACGCCGCTTTCGCCATGGCGGGAGAGCATTTCGTTGTACGAGCCCGTGACCCGCTCCATCCGCGCGAGCGCCAGGCTGGAGGATACCTCCTCGGTCAGTTCGCCGTAGGCACCGACGCACGCCTCGTCCTCGGTCGCTCCGTAGCCGATGCCCTCGCACAACGGCCACGCCTTCGCGGAGCCGCTGTCGGAAGCGGAAGGGAAAAGAGTGAGCGCCTGCACGGGGATGCCGAGGCGGTCGAGCGGGGTCAGCGAAAATTCCATCAATCGGCCCGGCGGCAGCGCGCGACGGTACGTTTCGATGGCGGCGGGGATCGTCATGTTCATCATGGAAGGTGGGGCAGTTCGGCTGACTGACCGGACGCGACGAGAAACGTCTCTGCATAGCCGTTCTCACCGGCCTCGCGGCGATGAAACGCGGTCAGCTTCTCGCGCACGCTGTCCGCACCTCCGAATTGGAATTTGATCTGCGACACATACAGGCAGCAGCCGACGATTTTGCGTTCCAACGCTTCCCCGGACAAGGTGACCCTTTTTTGAATCAGCAACAAATTTTCCAGTGCTCTCGCCGGCCGCGCCGACGGTTCACGAATGGCATAAGGCGTGTCCCGATACCAACAAACGCGGTGCCCGCCGGCGTAAACGCCGAGCACGGCGCGGATCGTTTGCAGGTGATCGACGTGGTTGCCCAAGCCCTGCGGGGCGAACACCACGTCGGGCCGCAGTTCCGCGTCGAGCGAGGTCAGGTCGTCGCGTATCGATTGCCAGACCGTGTCGTCCGCGCGTTCGCCGGAGAACAATTCGGCGGGCGATTCATATCCCCGGTGCGGGGCCTCGCGGAGTTGCCAATGCCACGCGTCGTCCACGCCCGCCAACTCCGCGAACGTCGCGTCTTCCGAGCGCCGCAGCGCCATGTAATCGACTTCCGGCGCGATGCCCTTGTCCGTCTGGCAGCGCAACGCGAAACCCTGCGGATCGTCCACCGAAGCCGCGAACACCGTGCACAACACCACCCGCCACGCCGGATCGTCGGCGAGGCGCAGCAGCGTGCCGCCGCACGAGAACGCCACATCGTCGAGATGGGGCGAGAGGAAAAGGGCCGTCGGCATGCGCGGGGGATTTCGGGTCCCCCTGTTTTACGACGCCCGCAGGTCGATGGATGATCCCGCCGCGCGAGCGGCGGGCATTTACATGCTCACACCGCCGTGGATTGCGTGCCGATGTGACGGATGTCCCGCGCCTGCGCGGCGTAAATGGCATCCTCGGCGATGTTCGTCGCGTGGTCGCCGATGCGTTCCAGATTGCGCGCGATGAAAATCAAATCCAGATACCCGCGAATCTGCCCCGCGTCGGCGGCCATCCGCTCGGTCATGCGGGTGGCGATGCCGCGGTTCATTTCGTCGAGCTGCCGGTCGCGCGGCTTGATGCCCAGCGCCAGTTCCGCGTCGCCTTCGGTGAACGCCTGGAGGCTGTCCTTGAACATCGCCGTGGCCTCGCGCGTCATCACTTCGAGCTGATGGGTTTCGGGCAACGCCGGTTCCTCGTTGAGCTTGCGCACGCGCCGGGCGATGGAGGTCGCCTGGTCGGCGATGCGCTCCAGGTTCGCGCCGATCTTCATCGCCGCGATGATCCCGCGCAAATCCCGCGCGACCGGTTGGAAGCGCAGGAGAATGTCCATGCCGTCGTGATCCACCTGTTTTTCGAGCGAATCGATCTCCTCGTCGTCGGCGATGGCCTGGTTGGCGAGTTCGTTGTCGCGCGTGAAAAGCGCCGCGAACGTGTTGTTGAGGTTGCGCTCGGTCAGGCTGGCCATCAACAGCAGATTGTCGTGCAGCGTGCGCAGCGCCGTCTCGAAGGAATTGAGGATGTGTTCGCGGGGTGCGGGAGCCATGGAGGAAAAGGACGTGGGTGAGCGGGCGCGGTGGTGAACGTTACGAAGTGTGGGGCTGCCCCGGCAAGTTCTCATGCGCGTTGCTGTGACAAAATCGTCACAACACGGGGCGCGCATTGCGTGGGGTGTTCACCGAACCTCCCGGCGACACGAAACACCCCGATTATCCGTGCTTATGAATCCGAAATCCATCCTCCTCTCCGCGCTGGGCCTCGCCGCACTGGCCGTCCCCGCCGCGAACGCCGACACCACGCTCACCGGCGCGGGCGCGACCTTCCCCAATCCCATCTACCAGAAGTGGTTCGAGGCCTACCACAAGGCGGATGGCTCGGTCACGATCAACTACCAGCCCATCGGCAGCGGCGGCGGCAAGGCGCAAATCACCGCCAAGACCGTCGATTTCGGCGCGTCCGACGGCCCGATGAGCGACGACGAACTCGGCAAGGCCCCGGGCAAAATCCTGCATCTCCCGACGGTCGCCGGCGCGGTCGTCATCACGTATAACGTTCCCAACACGGGTATTTTGAAGCTCGACGGCCCGACCCTGGCCGGCATCTTCAGCGGCAAGATCAAGAAGTGGGACGACGCCGCGATCACCGCGCAAAACGCCGGGGCCAAGCTGCCGTCGCTGGATATTACCGTCGTGCATCGTTCCGACGCGTCGGGCACGAATTACATCTTCACCGACTACCTGAGCGCCGTCAGCCCTGAGTGGATGGCCGCGCCCGGCAAGGGCACGTCGGTTTCCTGGCCGGCCGGCATGGGCGCGAAGGGCAACGACGGCATCGCGCAGCAGATCAAGGACACCCCCGGGGCCATCGGCTACGTGGAACTCATCTTCGCTGTGCAGCAAAAGTTGACGTACGCCACGCTCAAGAACGCCGACGGCGAGTACGTCAAGGCGTCGCCGCAGTCCGTCACCGCCGCGCTGGCGACGGCGAAGATCCCGGACGATTTCCGGTTCTCGATGGTCAACGCGCCCGGCAAGACTTCCTACCCGATCTCCGGCGCGACCTGGCTGCTCGTCTACGAGGAACAGACCGACAGCGACAAGGGCAAGAAGCTCGTCGCCTTCTTGAAGTGGGCGCTGACCGACGGCGAGAAGCTGGTCCCGAGCCTCGCGTACGCCCCGCTGCCCGAAGCCGTGCAAAAGAAGGTGCTCGCGCGCATCGAGACGATCAAGGTGAAGTAA
>CALMVM010000260.1:6177-11927 GCA_937873255.1 uncultured Verrucomicrobiota bacterium
TCGTCCAAATTAGGTTGGGATGGTTCTCCGAGCCGTTCCGTGGATTTGTCTGGGAAAGTCTCGCTGCGGCCACGCTCAACCAGAAGAAAATAGGGAACGGCTCGGAGAGCCATCCCTACCTTGGGACAAACGCTTCGGCGTAGATTTCCCGTACGCTTTTTAACCATGGCTACCGCCGTTTCCACCCCCGTCAGCCTGTCCGACGCGCCGTCCGCGCGCGGCCGGACGATGCGGCCCGTCTCGCGCGTGGCCGACAAGACCTTTCGCTGGCTGTGCCTGGCGATGGTGGGTTTCGTCGGCCTGCTCGTCGTGCTCATCGGCTGGAACCTGTGGCGCGGCTCCGAGGAGGTCTGGCACAAATATGGGTTCGGCTTCCTGACGAGCAGCCAGTGGAACCCCGTCACGGCCGAGTACGGCGCGCTGCCGTTCATCCTCGGCACGTTGATTTCCGCCATCCTTGGCCTGCTCATCGCCACGCCGCTGGCGGTCCTCACGGCGCTCTATCTGACCGAACTCGCCCCGCCCAGGCTGCGCGCCCCGTTGACCGCCCTCGTGGAAATGATCGCCGCCGTGCCCAGCGTGATCCTGGGGCTGTGGGGCATCTTCGTGATGATCCCGTGGCTGAAGCGTTCCGTGGTGCCGATCCTGCAAAAGCTTTTCGGCTGGACGCCGTTTTTCAGCATCGACGGGGATTTTCCCGGCCGCAGCATGTTGGCGGCGGTGCTCATCATCGCGATCATGGTGCTGCCGATCATCACCAGCGTGACGCGCGAGATCCTGCGCAGCGTGCCGGACCTCCAGCGCGAGGCGGCGTACGGCCTGGGCGCGACACAATGGGAGGTCACGCGCATCGCGGTGCTCAGCTACGCGAAGGCCGGCATCTTCGGCGCGGCGATCCTCGGGCTGGGCCGCGCGTTGGGCGAGACGATGGCGGTGACGATGGTCATCGGCAATTCCACGGGCGTTTCCCTTTCCCTGCTCAAGCCGAGCGACACCCTGGCCAGCAAGATCGCCAACAACTTCGGCGGGGCCGACGCCGACCAGATCCCCGTGCTGATCGCCGCCGGGCTGGTGCTTTTCGTCGTCACGATCTTCGTGAACATCATCGCGCGCCTGCTCGTCGGCACGATGGCCAAGGCCACGCCCGGCGGAGCGCGGTGAAAATGGGTGATGGGGTGTGAGTTGTGAGTTGTGAACAGAAAAATCTGATCGCCTCCGATTACCCACCCACAACCCACAACTCACAACTCATAACCTACAACTTACTCATGCCCACCGCGACGACCGTCCCCGCCGTCTCCGACCGCCTGCGGCGTTGGCGCAAGGCCAAGAGCGGTTTCGCCGCCGCGCTCTCGTGCGTCAGCGCGCTGGTCGTCATCGCGCCGCTCGGGTTGGTGTTCGGCTACCTGTTGGTCAAGGGCGTCGGGTCGTTGAATTGGGATTTCTTCACCAAGCTGCCCGTGCAGCCGACGGCCGACTACAGCGCGATGTTCGCGGACACGCCGGCTGACGGCGCGACCGACGCCGCGCCCGCGCCGACCCCGCCGCCGGAGGTCATCCACAGCGGGATCGCCAATTCCATCGTGGGCACATTCGTGCTGATCTTGCTCGGCGCGGCGTTCGGCGTGCCGGTCGGGGTGTTGGGGGCGATTTATCTGAGCGAGTACGCCGCGCCGCGCGTGGCCGTGGCGGTGCGCTTCGGCGCGGACGTGCTCAACGGCGTGCCGTCCATCGTGTGGGGGATCGTGGCGTACGCGCTGTTCATTCCGCCGGGGAAATCGATTGTCCACCTGGGCTATTCGGCGCTGGCGGCGGGGCTCACGCTGGGGTTCATCATGATCCCGCTGATCTTGCGCACGACGGAGGAGGTGCTGCGGCTCGTGCCGGCCGGCTACCGCGAGGCCGCGCTGGCGCTGGGCATCTCGGAGTGGCGTATCAGCTTGCAGATCATCGCCAAGACCGCGTTCAAGGGCATCCTCACGGGCGTGCTGCTGGCCGTCGCGCGCATCGCGGGCGAGACCGCGCCGCTGTTGTTCACCGCACTGGGCAACGAGGGCTGGTCGAAGGGCCTGCTCCAGCCCATCGATTCGCTGTCGTTGCGCATTTACAAGTTTGGCAGCCAGTCCGCCGACCCCGACCAGAACCGCCAGGCGTGGGCCGCCGCGCTCGTGTTGATCGTACTTGTCCTCGGTTTGAACGTCGCGCTACGCTTCCTCACGCGCGAGCGCATCGTCAAAAAGGCGGTTGCAGCGCAGGCCAGGGCCACTCTCGCCGCCTCCATGCCGCCGACGGCCACGGCCTGATTCATCCCGTGCTCCGTATGACGACCATCACCACCCAACACGGCGCCGCCACCGCCTCACCGTCCTCCGCCCCTGCGAACCCGCCACCCGTGGAAACCACCCCGTTGCCAGCCTTCGACGCGACCGACGTTTCGATCTACTACACGCCGGCCAAGGCGGCCGTGCAAAACGTGGACATCCAGATCCCCGCGCGTTCGGCCACGGCCATCATCGGGCCGAGCGGCTGCGGCAAATCGACGTTTTTGCGCTGCCTCAACCGCATGCACGAACTCGTCCCCGGCGCGAAGATGACCGGCACGATCCTGCTCAACGGCGAGAATCTCTACGGACCCAAGATCGATCCGACCGTCGTGCGCCGGCGCGTGGGCATGGTGTTCCAGAAATCGAACCCCTTCCCCACGATGAGCATCAAGGAAAACGTGCTCGTCGGCCTCAAGCTCAACGGCGTGCGCGACCGCGCCTTCCTCCAGGAACGACTGGAAAACAGCCTCCAGATGGCCGCGCTCTGGGACGAGGTGAAAAACGATCTCGACCGTCCCGGCGTCAGTCTCTCGGGCGGCCAACAGCAGCGGCTTTGCATCGCGCGGGCCATCGCGGTGCAGCCGGAAGTGCTCCTCATGGACGAGCCCGCCAGCGCGCTCGATCCCATCGCCACGGCGAAGATCGAAGACCTGATCCACCAGCTCAAGCGCGAGTACACCATCGTCATCGTCACGCACAACATGCAGCAGGCGACGCGCGTGGCCGACCAGACGGCGTTCTTTTACCTGGGCAAGTTGATCGAGTTCGCGCCGACGCGGGACCTTTTCAACAACCCGCGCGAGAAGCAGACGGAAGCGTACATCACGGGCCGCTTCGGTTGAACCCATGGCCGATGTTTCCACGAGCCAGCCGGTTGTCCTCGTCGTGGACGACGAACCCGACGTGGTGGACCTCGTGCGCTACCGGCTGCGCGGGGCGGGCATGACCGTGATCGTCGAGGGCGACGGCCTGAGCGCCCTGCGCACCGCGCGCGAACGCCGCCCGGACCTGATCGTGCTCGACCTCATGCTGCCTCAGATGGGCGGCGAGGAGGTCTGCCGGCAACTGCGCGCCGACCGCGAGACGGCGGCGATTCCCGTGCTCATGCTCACGGCCAAGGGCGAGCCCGCCGACCGCATCGCGGGGCTGGAGATCGGCGCGGACGACTACCTTAGCAAGCCGTTCAGCCCACGCGAGTTGATCCTACGCGCCGAGGCGATCCTGCGCCGGGCGCGCGCGGCGCAGGAACGGCGCGAGACGATCCTGGAGGTCGATGGATTCCGCGTCAACAAGGGTGATTTCGAGGTCACGCTCGACGGGCGCAAGCTCGATCTGACAACGACCGAGTTCAAGCTGTTGTGCCTGCTCATCGAACGGCGCGGCAAGGTGCTCACCCGCGACGCGCTGTTGACCGACGTGTGGAACTACACCGCCGCCATCGACACGCGCACGGTTGATACCCACGTGCGGCGTTTGCGTGAGAAACTCGGGTCGGCGCACTCCGCGCGCATTGAAACGGTGCGCGGAGAAGGGTATCGGTTCACGACGGCGAGCGCATCGACCTGAAATCCGGACAGGCCGCGGAGTGGCCGGTCGTTCTGGCAACTGGTAGGGATGGCTCTCCGAGCCGTTCCCTAATTTTGGATTGGAATAAACGCGCCCGTCTGCTGACGTTCCCTTTGGCGGAAAATCTGGGGAACGGCTCGGAGAGCCATCCCTACCTTTTTTGACGAATGCCTTCGGCGGGAGCTTTCACAAGCTTTCTCCGAACGCACCGACAGCCGATGACGACCTTCCTCCTTCTCGGCATCGTGATCGCGGCGGCGGTCCTCTGGGTTCGCGCGCGTTGGGTGCGGCCCCTGCAAAGATTGCGCGACGCCTTGGCGATCCTCGCCGACGAGGACACCGAGGTCGAGGTCGTCGGCCCCGGCGACGACACGACCGTCCACCTGCGGCGCATCGCCGGGCGGTTGCGCGGCGCGGCGGCGCGCGCCAGTGAGGAAAGTCTCAATCTCCAGGCCGTGCTCGGCAGCTTGAACGAGGGCGTGCTCATCATCGACCTGGAGGAAAAAATCCGCCTCGCCAACCGCGGCGTGCAAACGATGCTCGGCCTCTCCGGCCCGACGCTCAACCGCCCGCTGCTCGAAGTCCTGCGCCACCATGAGGTCCGCGAGGCCACCCGCCGCACGCTGTCGGCGGGCGAGACGCATTCCCTGTCGCTCTCGCTGACGGTCCGCCAGCCGGACGGCAAATACGACGCGCGGCATTTCCAGGTCACGGTCGCGCCGATCACCCCGGCGGACGTTCCCGGGCCAGTCGGCGCGATTGCCGTGCTCCACGACATCACCCAACTCAAAAACCTGGAAAACGTCCGGCGCGACTTTGTCGCCAACGTTTCCCACGAACTCCGCACGCCGCTTTCGGTCATCAACGGCTACCTGGAAACGATGCTCGAACCCGACGCCGACGCCGACCCGGAGACCGTCCGGCGTTTCCACGGGACGATGTGGAAACACAGCCAGCGTCTGCGGCTCATCCTCGACGACCTGATGACGCTCGCGCGCTTCGAAAGTCCCGAGGCCGCCGGTGCGATGCGCTTCGCCCGGGTGTCCCTCCGCGCGTGCGTGGAAGGCGTGGCGGACCGTCTCGCGCCGATTGCCGCCGAACACGGCGCGGCCCTGCGCGTGGAAATCCCCGACGACCTGGCGCACATCGACGCCGACGCCGACCGGCTCGACCAGGTGTTCTTCAACCTGATCGACAACGCCCTGCGCCACGCCGTCCCGCCCGCGCGCAACGGCAATGGCAACGGCGCGCACCCCCTGGAAGTCACCGTGCGCGCGGCCCGCGACCCGGCGACGGCCGATTCCGTACATCTCACCGTGACCGACAACGGCCAGGGCATCCCGCTGGCGGACCAGCCGCACGTGTTCGAGCGGTTTTACCGGGTGCACAAGGACCGCCTCCGGCAGACGGGCGGCACGGGGCTGGGGTTGTCGATTGTGAAGCACATCGTCCGCGCGCACGGCGGGCAGGTATCGGTGGAAAGCACGCCCGGCAGCGGGGCGACTTTCCACGTTTGGCTGCCGACCCGGCGCGGTCCGGCAGAGAGGTAATGCGACCCCGCGCGCGATTTGATTAAAGGTCGGTGCGGAGCACGGGTTATGCTGCTTTCGTACGGAGCCGCTCGTCCTCCCCGTCCCCCCTTCTTATGCGGCTCGCCGCCTTTTGCCTGCTGGCCGCCGCCGTCCTTTGCTCCCGCACCGCGCGTGCCGGGGTCATCGACCAAAACAACAACGGTCTCAGCGATGTCTGGGAAATGGTGTTCCACGCCACCGACCTGTCGCCGAACGCCGACGACGACGGCGACGGCTTCACCAACGCCCAGGAGGCCGCCGCCGGCACCGACCCGCGCGACCCCAATTC
>CALMVM010000261.1 GCA_937873255.1 uncultured Verrucomicrobiota bacterium
GTGCCGCCAGCGTCGCCAACCGCGCGCAGCTCTACAAGGATTTTGCCGCCGGTCCGTTTTACGGCTTCAACCGTCCCGGTGTCAAGGTCAGCCAAGGCATGATCGACACGTTTTGGATGCAAGGCATGATGGCCGGCCACAAAAACCTCTACGACTGCATCGCAGCGTTCTCGGCGACGCACTTCACGGAAGATCTCAAGAAGATCGACGTGCCCGCCCTGGTCATCCACGGCGACGACGACCAAGTGGTGCCCATCGACCTCACGGGCCGCCGAACCGCCAAGCTCGTGCCGCACGCGACGCTCAAGGTGTACCCTGGTGCACCACACGCCATCCCCGACACGCACAAAGACCAGCTCAACGCCGACCTGCTGGCCTTCCTGGGCTCCTAAGCTTGGACGCTCATCCTGTCGTTGTTTCCACAGTCGGTGACGACACGGATGAACTCCGCCAACACCTGCGGGGCGAGCGCCAACCGGTCGCCCACGCCGAACACACGCGATAGCAACGCGCGAGCAGTGGCGTGTTCCGCGTACTCAATGATTTCAAGCGCGAGTCGAAATCCGGTGTCGATGCCGTAGATCACACCTGCTCGTCCATCATCCCACCGAGGAGATCGTCATCCGCAGAAAGTGAGCGCAGCACTTTCCCGACGCTCACAGGCGCAATGTCCAACATGCTGCGGCCGACGAGAGCAGGCATCGGGGGTCCGGGCCGTGCGGCCATCGTCCAAGCGCGCCGTCGGGAAAACGGTAGTTGCTCTTGCTGCTACAGAGGCAGCTTGTCCACGGCAGCTTCAATTTCGTCCAGCGTGCTCATGGCTGGAACAATCACCCACGCTCCACGTGTCCCCAAGCACAAATTGGAGATAGAAAAAGGAGCAGTTGAATTATTCGTCTCCCGCCGCTTCGCTACGGCTGATGGGGTGTACATTTGCTGTATCGTAAATAAGGTCGACAGGATCGAGATCGAAGAGACCTCGTATAATTCCTCCAGATTTCCGGTCTCGTAAAAAACATGAAGGCACACCTTCGGCGACTCCTGGAGACCACAGAGCGATAGCATCCACGTTCTTTGATGTGTCACTAACAAAATAATCATCCAAAGCACGGAGAACGGAGTCCGTTATACCAGCGTAAATCGTGATCACTCCGACATTGAACTGAGCTTTGGAACTCGCAGAAAATCGTTTCGATAGTTTATCGAACAGACCATATGGCGGGATCGTCGGGTGTGACAGACGGATCAAGTCACTTCGGCGACGCTTCACTTGAAGTTTCAAGTTGAGACCGTTTTCCATCTCCAAGCTCCAATCATTGTCTCCTGAAACCTCGGCTCTTGGAGACGGCGTGACACGTTGAAGGCCTTTCCAACAGCCCAGCCACCAGATTTCGTTGAGAAGGTCCAAAAGCTCGCCACGGTTCAGCAAACGTTTTTGAAACTTTGCCGTCCAATCGTTGCCCAGTAGTCGGCTGGCGATGTCACAAACCCGCGCTAAATACGTCAACGGGGCGGTATCTAACCATGTCCCGCCCATCCACTCTGTCTTGGCAGGCAACGCGATGCGTTCAGCGATCACATCAGCGTTATCAACATTCCATTTGGTGTCGCCTGTGAAGAATTCAATTTGACGGCGAGGACGTAGCGAAGGATGCGCAGTCAACTGGGCATCCAACTGAGCAGCCTTGAAAAACTTTTGGATCAAGGGCACGCGATGAAGCGCCGTCACTTCATCATAACCGTTGTGCTGAAGTGCGCCGGCAATCTCTAGGTCAGTAAGCGACATGCTGCCTGCAAACTATGTTCGAGCCTCATGCATCACAAGTCAGGCTCGTCACGTGTGCGCCGCGTGAGCTTTGATACGCCCCGACGCTAAACATTTCACCTGCTGCGCGTGGGCCAAGCACGGCATCAGGCATGATCGGATTTGCGCTCGGCTGAATGCGTTTGAAAAACTCGCCGTTTCCCAGATCATGTGTATGTACCCAGCACTTCGTGCACGCACTCCACGGCTGTCGCGCCGTCGCCGACCGCCGCCGCGACGCGCTTGACGCTGCCGCTACGCACGTCGCCCGCCGCGAAGATCCTCGGCAGACTCGTCTCGCGCGAACACGGTTGGCGCGTGGCATCGGTCCAATGAGGCGAGCCGAACACCTCGCGCCCCGTCAGGATAAAACCCTTGGCGTCACGCACGATTTCCGGCGGCAGCCAGTCCGTACGGGGCTGCGCGCCGATCAGGCAAAAGACGGCGGGCGTTTCCACGCGGCGGCGAATGCCGGTGCGCACGTCCTCCAATTCCACGGATTGCAGGTGCGTGCCGCCGTCCATGCGACGCACCTCGGTGTCGGGGAGGATCTCGATGTTCTCCTTCGCCTCCACCCGGCGCGAGAGGTAGCTGCTCATGGAGCGTCGCAGATCGGCGGCGCGGATGACCAGCAGCACCTTGGCGGCCTTGCCGGAGAGAAACATCGCAGCCTGCCCGGCGGAGTTGCCCCCGCCGCAGACGATCACCGTCGCGCCCTCGCAAAACGCCGCTTCCATCTGCGTAGCCGCGTAGTACACGCCCGAACCGTCGAATCGCTCGCGGTTGACGGCGTCCAGCCGCCGGTAGTTTGCTCCGGTGGCAATCAGCACGCAGCGGGCATGGAGACTTTCGCCGTCGTCGAGATCGAGGACCGTCGGCGCGGCGGTTCCCTGCCAGCGCAGGCTCGTGACTTGGGCGGGCGTGTAGAACCGCGCGTCGAACCGGTTGGCCTGCAAGTAAGCGCGGTTGGTCAGGTCCGCGCCGCTGACCCCCGTGGGAAAGCCGACGAAGTTTTCGATGAGCGAGGAACTGCCCGCCTGTCCACCCGGGGCGAACCCTTCCAAGACCACCGTGCAAAGCCCCTCGCTCGCCGCGTACACCGCCGCCGCCAGCCCGGCGGGACCCGAGCCGACAATGGCGAGGTCCACGGGGCGGTCGGGCGCGGCGGCAAGGGGGTCGAAGCGCGGCAGGGGTTTACGCGTGCCGGCGACGCGGGCGAGTTCCAATAAGGTCGGACGCACGAGCACGGTCGCGCCGTCGTCGATCACCACGGCGGGGAGTTGACCGGGCGCGAGCGAGAGGCGGCGGGCGAGAGCCAGTCCGTCCTCGCCGCCGGCATCGGTGAAGCGGTGGGGGATGTGGTTTTTCGTCAGGAAATCGTGCAGTTGGAAAGCAGCGTGCGAATCGGCCTCGCCGAGCACCTGGAGACCGATGAAGCCGTGCACGCCCGCTTCGAGTCGGGCGCGACGGGCCAGAAACGCCCGAACGATGGGTTCGCTCACGAAGGTAACTTCCGCCAGCACACGGCGTAGTTCGCGTTGGCGCACTTCGATGAGTTCCGCCGCGCCCTGGCAACGCGCGTTGATGACTGCGGCACCCCCAACGAGCATGGACACGTCGCCTACGAAATCGCGCGGGCCGGAGATGACAACGCTGGTTTCCTCGCACGCGTGCAGGCCGAAGATTTCTACCTCGCCCGAGAGGATGACGTAGAGGCTCAGGTCCACGTCGCCCGTGCGGAAGAGAAAGTCACCGTTGGCGCATTGTCGGCGGCTGCCCGCACGTTCGAGCACGGCGATCTGGGCGTCGTCGAGTTTGGGGAAGGCGACCCGCAGGAGGTCGTCGTAGGAAGCGAGGTCGTGCATGGCAGGGGAAAGGTTGGAAAAGGTGCGACGATTTTATTTCAGACAAGCAGCCCGCTTTGTTTCAGGCGGGTTCTAGCGAAGAGAGGCCCGGGGTCTGAAACATCGCTGCCATGCTGTCCTGACAGCCTGGCGGCGTCTTCTTTCTGAATCTTTGAATCCATCCACTGTCGGGGTTCGCTCGCCTTCATTTTAATGAAGTGTCGCCTGACCCAGCGTGGACCTACCGCGCGAAAAACACGTTCGGAAAATATACGTGAAACATCGCTTCGGGCCTTCCTGAGATAAGCGAACACAGACTTCTAACATCAACCAACCACCGACCCACATGAACCAGTACCACAAACTCTACACGCCCGAAGACAGTGCCGTCGCCTTCATCGACTTCCAACCGCAGATGACCTTCGGCGTCGCCAGTGCCGACCGCGCGACGCTGCTCAACAACGTCACCCTCCTCGCCAAGGTCGCCAAGGAGTTCAACGTGCCGACGATCCTCTCTTCCGTCGAGACCGAGAGCTTCAGCGGCTACACCTGGCCGCAGCTCCTCGACATCTTCCCGGGCCAGCCCGTGATCGAGCGCACGTCCATGAACTCCTGGGACGACGCGGGGTTTCGCAAGGCCATCGAAGCGACCGGCCGCAAGAACATCCTCTTGTGCGGCCTCTGGACAGAGGTCTGCATCACCTGGCCCACCATCGAGATGCTGGGCCAAGGCTACAACATCTACGTCGTGGAAGACTGTTGCGCGGGCACCAGCGTCGCGGCGCACGAGGCGGCGCTCTCGCGCATGGTGCAGGCGGGAGCGACGCGCGTGACGACGATCCCGGCGCTGCTGGAGTGGCAGCGCGATTGGGCGCGGCAGGAACATTACGGCAACCTGACCGGCCTCATCAAGCAACAGGGCGGCGCGTATGGCATCGGCATCGAGTACGCCGTCACGATGGTCCACAAGGGCGCGCAGTCCGCGCAGAAGCCCCAGGTCGTGCCCGCGAAGGCCGGACACTAACATCCGAAACTTAGCGACCCGTATTCTAATGGACGACCCGACCGCCATCACGGTGAGCATCACCCGCACGGTGCGCGCCGGCAGCGAACCGGCGTTCGAGGAGGCGTTGCACGAGTTCGTGCAACTCTCGCTCGCGCAAGCTGGGCAGTTGGGCGTCCACGTCCTGCGGCCCGCGCCCGGCAGCGGGTCACGCGAGTACAGTATCGTGCGTCGCTTCGCCCAACGCGATGCGCTGACAGCGTTTCGTTCCTCGCCCGAGTATCGCGCGTGGAGCGAGCGCGTCGCCACGCTGACCGAGGGCGAGGCGCGCACGGAAGAACTGACCGGCCTGGAAAGCTGGTTCACCTTGCCGGGTGCGCCGTTGCGCCCGCTGCCGAAAGGCAAGCTTTTCGTCGCCACGTTCCTGGGCGTCTACCCGACGCAGATGGCGCTCGGGCTGACGCTCGGCGCGCTGACCAAAGCGTGGTCCTTCCCGCTCGGTTCATTCGTCTTCGACGCGGCGATGGTCGCCGCCCTGACCTGGGCGGTCATGCCGTTGGTCACCCGTCTGCTCAACCCTTGGCTACATCCACAAAAATGATCCCTGATCTCATCCTCAAAAACGGGCGCATCACCACGCTCGACCCACAGAAACCCGAAGCCCGCGA
The DNA here is from genome assembly GCA_937873255.1 of uncultured Verrucomicrobiota bacterium. GTDB lineage: Bacteria > Verrucomicrobiota > Verrucomicrobiia > Chthoniobacterales > SZAS-18 > CAHJWO01. Next base: position 5,320 of record CALMVM010000261.1, read on the forward strand.
ACTCGTCGTCAAAAATGGTCGCATCGTCGGCGTGGACAACGCCGACCAGTTCGAGCGTGGGCCGAACACCCGGGTTATCGACCTGGGCCGACGGCGCGTCATTCCCGGTTTAAACGACAGCCACCTGCACGTCATCCGCGGCGGGCTGAACTACAACATGGAACTGCGCTGGGACGGCGTGCCTTCGCTGGCCGACGGCCTGCGGATGCTGCGCGAACAGGCCGCGCGCACGCCCGCGCCGCAGTGGGTGAGAATCGTCGGCGGCTGGAACGAATTCCAGTTTGCTGAGCGACGGCTGCCGACCTTGGAGGAGATCAACGCCGCCGCGCCGGACACGCCGGTGTTCGTGCTGCATC
>CALMVM010000262.1:0-1506 GCA_937873255.1 uncultured Verrucomicrobiota bacterium
GGGTCCATGGGGGGGAGACTTCGTCGGGAGGTTAACTGCGCGCCTAGAATGACAGACCGATGTCACCGAATGATTACCGTCCGGTCCTTTTCTGTTGATATTCTCCGTGCTCCCGCCGACAGGGATTCCCTCCCATGAAATACCAGGCCGCCATCTTCGACATCGACGGGACGCTGCTGGATTCCGTGGACCTGCACGCCGAGGCGTGGCGGCAGACGTTCCTGCGCTTCGGGCGGGAAATTCCGTTCGCGGACATCCGCGCGCAGATCGGCAAGGGCGGCGACCAACTCCTGCCCGTGTTTTTCTCCGAACGCGAGGTGGCGCTCATCGGCAAGGTGATGGAGAAAACGCGCGGCGTCCTCTTCAAGAGCGAGTTCATGCCGAAGGTGAAGCCGTTCCCCGGCGTGCGGGCGTTGTTCGAGCGGCTGAAGCAAGACGGGTACAAGATCGCGCTGGCCAGTTCCGCCACGAAGGCCGAGGTGGAGCACTACGCTAAGCTCCTCGAAATTGAAGATCTCATCGAAGCGGGCACCTCTACCGACGACGCCGAGAAATCCAAGCCGCACCCCGATATCTTCGAGGCGGCGATGGAAAAGCTCGGCAAGGTGTCGCCGAAGAAATGCCTCACCGTCGGCGACACGCCCTACGACGCCGAGGCGGCGGCCAAGGCGAAAATCAAGACAATCGGCGTGCTCTGCGGCGGTTTCCCGGAAGCCGATCTGAAGAAGGCGGGGGCGGTCGCCATTTTCCGCGACCCGGAAGACTTGCTGCGGCGGTATGAGGAATCGCCGTTCGCTGAAAATTGATTGGGTTACATGCCTGCTTGCTCCCTCTCAAGCAAAGGGGTTATTCTTTTCACCATGAGCACCGTCAAAGACATTGAGAGTGCCATCAGCAAGCTCTCCCGCAACGACCTTGCCGAATTGCGCGCTTGGTTTAGCGAGTTCGACGCCGACGCTTGGGACAAACGAATCGAAAAGGACGCTCACAACGGACAACTGGAAGCTTTTTACCAAAGTCTCCAGCACGAAAACGCGGGGCAGCCGGACGTTCCTCTCGATGAAGTCCTCGACGAAGAAAAGTTTTCGTAGTCGGCTGGCGACTCTTCCGGCGGAAGTCCGTTCCCTCGCGTACAAAAATTTCCGTCTGTGGCGGCGCGACCCGCGCCACCCTTCGATCCGTTCCAAACCTGTCGGGCGATTCTGGTCGGCTCGCGTCGGCGGTGATTTTCGTGCGTTGGCGGTCGTGGAGGGTGAGAGCGTTGTGTGGTTCTGGATCGGACCGCATGACGAGTACGAACGCATCGTCCGGGGTCTATGAGCCTAGAATTTCCAAACGGCGCGCCTGATTGATCGCTCTACCCCTCCGAACACGCCGCATTGCCCCGCCCGCGCTCGAAATCCTCCTCCGCCAAGCTGCAATGGATCGTGTGCGCGGCGTCGGCCCCCTGCCCGGCCGCGACGATGGCCAGTTGCGTGCCGCCGCAGGCCGACGCGTTGCCGGTGA
>CALMVM010000262.1:1516-4125 GCA_937873255.1 uncultured Verrucomicrobiota bacterium
GAATGTTCGTCGCCTCGCAGGTGCCCTGTTTCCGCACGGTCCCATCCTCGGCGAATTTGCACCCGAGCGATTTCGGCAAGCCCGACTGCTGGTGTTGCGCCGACGAGAAAAACAACGCCCGTCGCGCCAGCGGTGGTCCTTCGGCGAAATACACGCATTCCAATTGCCCGTCCTTTCCCTCCAGCCGCGTGACCTCGCCGTCGAGCACGCGCACGCCGCGCTTTTGCAGCCGCGCGAGGGTTTCCGCCGAGATGTTCTTGGCCGTGCCGTGCGTGAACAGCACCACGTCGCGGCTCCAAGCGAGCATCTCGATGGCGAGTTCGAGCCCGTTGCAATCCGTCCCGTAAACAGCGAGGGGCTGGTCGCGCACCTCCCAACCGTTGCAGATCGGGCACACGAAAACGCTCGTCCCCCAGAACGCGTCGATGCCGGGCAGCGGGGGCAATTCGTCGACGAGGCCGGTGGCGAGGAGCAGCCGGCGACATTGGAGCGGTTGCGCCTCGCCGCGCAACGAAACCTGGAAACGGTCGCCGAGCTTGGAGACGTTCGTGACCTCGCCGTTGCGGAATTCGACGCAGTCGTAGGCTTTGAGTTCCTCGCGGCCCAGGCGCAAAAGTTCCTGCGGGTGGATGCCGTCGCGCGTGAAAAACCCGCCGACATGGTGCGAGGCCCAGTTGCGCGGCCGGCCGGCATCGATCACGAGCACTTCCCTGCGGCAACGCGCCAACACCAGCGCCGCGCTCAACCCCGACACCCCGCCGCCAACGACGATGACCTCGTGGAGGGAACGCGAAACGGCGGAAGGCGACATTCGGAACAGTCAGAGGGCATCGCCCCTCAAATGCAAGCGCGAACGCTCTGCCATTGCGCGTTCCGCGTTTCTCAGAAGTCGTCGCTCTCGACCATCTTTTGAAACAATCCCGGTACGTTGCGCAGGTGCTCGAAGGTGCCGTCCTGGATGACGCGTCCCTCATCGAGCACGATGATGCGGTCGCAGTCTTTCACCGTCGAGAGCCGATGCGCGATGAAGATGCTCGTGCGACCCGGCAAAATCCGCGCGAACGCCTCCTGCACCATGCGTTCGCTGACGGTGTCGAGCGCGCTCGTCGCCTCGTCGAACACGAAGTAATCCGGGTCGTGCAACAGCGACCGCGCAATCGCCAGCCGCTGCCGCTGCCCGCCCGACAGGCGCGAACCACCCTCGCCGATCACCGTGTCGAGCCCTTCCGGCAGCGATTCGATGAAGCCCCAGATGCTCGCCATTTCGCAGCAATGGCGGATGCGGTCCTCGCTCGCGCCGGGGCAGACGATGAGCAAATTCTCGCGGATGCTCGTCTGGAAAAAATACGGGTCCTGCGGCACGATGCCGAACGAGACGGAGCCCTTGTCCGGGTCGTACAGGCGCAGGAACATCTTGGCGAGGGTGCTCTTACCCGAACCCGACGGCCCGACCAGCGCCACCCGTTGGCCGAAGGGGATCGTCAGATCGATGCCGCGCAAGATCGGCTGGTCGGGCTGGTAACGGAATTCCATGTCCTTGACCACGAGGGCGGCCTTGTCGGGCACGGGCAGCGCCTTCTTCGGCTCGGGCGTGGAACTGTCGGTGGTCAGCACGTCGTTGAGCCGGTTGAGGCTCGCCTGCGCGCGGCCGTGGGCGACGCGCAACTGGAACATCAACTGCACCGGGGCCTGCAACACGCCGAACGCCCCCAGATACGAGAAGAACATCCCCGCGTTGAGGTGCCCGTTCATGTAACGGCCCGCCGCCACCAGCAGCACGAGCACGAAGCACAGGATGCCCACCGCCTCCTGGCGCATGTTGACGTGGTGGGTCTTCACGTCGCGGTCGTAGACCTTGCGGCGCAGCACGTCGGCGCTCTCGACGAACGCCTTGCTCATGCGGTCCTCAATGGCGTACATCTTCACGTCGCGGTTGCCCCGGAAGATGTCCGAGACGCGGCCGATGATCTTGCCCTCGGTCTCTTGGAAGTCCTCGACGAGCTGGCGCAACTTGCTGTGGCCGCTGTTGGAGGAAAGCACGGTCAGGATCACCGAGACGACGAGGATGAGCGTCATCCCCCGGTCCCAACCCGACATCCACACCACCGCGATGACGAAGGTGCTGATGGCGTTGGGTAGGTTCATCGCCATCGTGTGGTAGAACCCGCCGATCTCGCCCAGGGGCGAACCCATGACGTAGGTGAACAGCTCGCCGCTGGAGTGCTTGCCGTGGAAGCGCAGGCAGAGGTTGTTGATGTGCCGGAAGAAGCGGGCGCGCAGTTCCAGGATGATGTTTTCGCGCACCTTGGTGAAAATGCGGTAGCTACCGTACCACGCGAACATCCGCATGACGATGGCCACGAACAGGTATCCGCCCACCAGCAGGCCCAGGCGCAGGTAGCGCGTGTTGATCGGAACCGTCGTCGCCTCGAACACGTCCTCGACGAGGTATTTCGGCATGAGCGCCTGCGCGGCGATGGCGAAGCCGGGCAGGGCGTTGAGGAACACGCACAGCAGCAGCGGCCAGCGGTATTGCCAGACGAACGGGCTGACGAGGCGGCCGAGGGTGTTCGCCACGGGTTCCGCGCGCGGCGGGGGCGGCGCAGGAA
>CALMVM010000263.1 GCA_937873255.1 uncultured Verrucomicrobiota bacterium
CCGACGTGGCCGGCCCCGCCGCCGGGGCCGGGGTCGATTGCGCGAACGCGGCGGCTCCAGCCAGGAGGAACAGGGCCAGGGCAGCGGTCGCCGCCGCGAGGCGGGAGAGATTTTTGGTGTGCATGGGAACTTGCGAAGGGGATGGGGTGGTTCACCTACCCGGAGAAGGGTCGGCGGAACCGCCGGTGAGGCGTTGGAGTTGTTGCTTGGCTTCGGGGATTTCGAGGGCAGCCGGGTAGGTGGACAAAAGTTGGTTCAACGCGTCTTCGGCGCGGCGTTTGTCGTCGAGACCCATGTAGGCGCGTGCGCTGCCCAGGAGCGCCGCCGGCATGTACCGTGCGCGCTCCGGCACGTAGACCGGCACGCGCAGGTAGGCCAACAGGGCTGCCTTGTAGTCGCGTTGGGTCAACCACGCCGCGCCCTGATCGACCCAGGCCGGGGCGAGCGCCGCTGGCGGGATGGCTGGATCGTGGACGAGAGGATCGAGCAGGTCGAGGGCTTTTTTCGCGTCGCCCTGGCGCAGTAGGGTTTCCGCCTGACGGATTTTGAGCGTGCGAAACACTTCCGGGTCGGTGCCGGCCAGGCGGCCGAGCTCGGCGGCGGCGGCGTCGGCTTCCTTGTCGCGGCGGGCGGCGGACAGCGCGTCGAGTTGCAGGAGGGCGAGTCGCTTCCAATGGTTACCGGGCACGTTGTAGAACGGCAGGTAGTACGCCACGGCCGGCGCGAGTTGGCGCGCGGCCTCGTCCGCCTGGCCCTTGTCGATGGCCTCCGGCACGGTCTTCAAAAGGGCGGGCTCGGGAAAGTCGACGCGGAGGATACCCGCCAGCGGGTAACCAAGTTCGCCGACGTTTTCGCCGGTCGTCCGGATCTTGGCGATGAGCGTGTCGCCCTCGCGCCGCAGGCTGAGCGTCGGCACGCTGGTGCCGTCGCGCAACTGGAGCGTCTGCGCGTCCGCCGATCCGGCCAGACACGCGGCAGCGAGGAAGATGAACAGGGTTCTTCGCATGGGGAAAAGTCAACCTGCGCCCATGGCCTTGAGGCGTTCGCGCGCTTGGACCGCCTCGGGCAGGGCGGCGAGTTTTTCGTTGCGCAGCATCTCGTGGTAGGTGTTGATGGCGTCCTGCGTTTTGCCGAGTTTTTCGAGGCTCTCGCCGCTGCCGAGATAGGCCCGCGCCACCCACGGCAGGAAACGCTGATAGGCCACGTAAACACGCTGGTAGTAGGCGTTCGCCTCCGCCCAGCGGCCCTGCCGGGCCTCGATCTCGCCGAGCGAATACACGCTGGCCGCCGTCGCTTCTCCGCGCCACTCCTTCGTGGCCGCCACCTGCTCGAAGCCCTTCTTCGCGTCGTCGTAACGGCTCAGGCCGAGCAGAGCCCTTGCCCTCCCGAGGGTCAGGTCCTTGAGCTTGAGGGCGGCGGCGATTTTGTTGAGACCGTCTTCGAAGTACCCGAGCGCCTCGTCGTACTTCTTTTTGCGCAGGGCGATCTCGCCCAAACCGTTGTAGGCGAAATCGACGGTGTCGCTCTTGGGGAAAACCTCCATCAATTCCCGGTAAAACGGCACGGCCTCGTCGAGCTTGCCGGCGTCCACGAGAGCATCGCCGACCTGGCCGAGCAGGACCGGGCTAAGCTCGCTCGGGTGAAAATGGGTGCCGATCTCCACCAACTGGCGGTTGGCGTCCGCGTCTTGGCGGCGCAGCCGGGCGAGTTGGGCCTTGGCGTAGAGGACGCGGGCCCGCGCGGTCGGAAGGGAGTTTTTCCCGGCGTCGCCCAGCAGCGTGTCGAGCTCGGCGGCGGGATCGGCCGGGGCGGCGGGGGACGTGGGAGAGCCGCCGGGCGAGGCGGCGGGGACGGCCGGTTTCTTGCGCACGCACAGGGCGGCGAGCTGGTCGAGCAGACCGTCCACGCCCTCGCGGTGGCAGTCGTGGATGTACTTCTTGATGTTGTCGGCCAGGATCTGCTTGGCCTCGTCCACCTTGCCCTCTTTTGTCTTGGCGCGGGCGATCCAGTACATCGCGGTCGGCACCGTCGGATGGTCGGGATGCTCGCGCACGAAGCCCTCGAACATCTCGCCGATCTCCTTCCACTGGCCGCGCTTTTGCAGGATCTTGGCGGCTTCGAGCAGCGAATAATTGAGCACCTCGTCGGTTGTCGCCGTCTTGAACGAACGCCGGTACGCCGCCAGCGCGTCGTCGCTCTTGCCGGCGGCGGCCTGCGCGTCGCCCAGAAGCCCGAGCACCTCGCCAGCCTGCGCATCGCTCGGGTATTGTCTGAGCCAATCCTGGCAACCGCCCGTCACCTCGTCGTACCGCTGTCCCGCGTACAGGCACACCAGCCGGCGGTACCGGGCGTCCGTCACGAACGCCGCGTTCGGGTATTGCCGCAGGTAATCCTCGACCAGCCGCAACGCCTCCTCGTACTTGCCCGCGAACAGCGTGCCGAGCGCCACGCGATAGATCGTCTCCTCCTTGTGCGGGCCGTCGGGAAAATCCTTCTGGTAGCGGATATATTCCCCGCGCGCCTCGTCGTACTTGCCCTGGTCGAACTTCGCGTTGCCCAACAGGAAGCGCATTTCCCCGGCCAGGTTGCTGCCGGGCTGTTCTTCGAGCATCCGGCCGAAATACCCTTCGGCGGCGTGCGAGTCGTTCTGCTGCAAGGCGGATGCCCCGAGCATGTACCCGACCGTGAACGCGTTGGGTCCTTGCGGGAACGTCTTCAGATATTCGTTGCACGTCTCGCGCGCGTCGGCCGGACGATTGGCCTCCGCGTAGGCCGCCGCGAGCGCGTAGAGAGCGGGTTCGCGCTCGGCGGGCTCCTTCGATGCGGCGAGGGCGTCGGTGTAAACGACAATTGATTCCCACGGCCGGCCCTGCAACGTGAAAGCGCGCCCCATGCGATAAAGCAGCTGCGGCCTGATGTCGGGCAGCTTCTCGAACCCCTCCACCGCCGCCTGGGTGGCGGCGACCGAATCCTGCAACTGCCGGATGGCGAGCGCGTACTGGGCGGCTTGCCGGGGGTTGGCGCGAAGGGCCGTGCGGGTGGCTTCCAGGCGACGGCCCAGCGCGGCGAGCCGTTCGCGCTGCAACGCGACGACCTCGCCACGCGTACGCACCACCCGGTAGCAGGCCAGCGCCTCCTTGCCGGCGTTGCCTTCCAGGAAAGCGTCGCCTTGTTCGAGCGCGACGGTGTTGAGTTCGGCGACGTTTTCCACCTGGGTGAGGTTGGCTTGGAGGTCCGCCAAGACTTTGAGTGTTTTGTCGCGCTGGCCTTTTTTGGCGTAGAGAGAAATCAGTTGCATCTCGCCGCGCGCGGCGGCCGGCGTGTGGATTCCTCCGGCGGCCAGTTTTTCCAGCGCCGTAATGGCCTCGTCGGTCTTCTCCGCTTCCTTGTACGACAACCCCTCGAACAAGAGGGCCTGTTCCCGGTACGCCGGTTCATTCTCCAACGCGGCGAACGCCGCAGCGGCACCGAGCAGGTCTCTGCCAAGGTCTTTTCCGAAATAAAGCGCCTGCGCCAGAGAAAAGCGCGCCTCCGTCACCCGGCCGCCGCGCGGATAGCGCGTCAGGTAATCCTTGAACGCGTCGCCGGCCCGAGACCACTCCTTCAGGTTGAAGTACGACGCGCCGAGCGTGAAATAGAGCGGCTCCAGTTGGGCGGTCAGCTTGACCTTGTCCGCCGCAGGCAGGTCGGCCGGGATCTGGCCGAAGAGCGCGTTGATGTTCGTGACGGCCTTCTGGTAATCGCCGGCGTCGAAAGCGGCGACGGCGTTGTTGAAAAGCGCGTTCGGATCGGGCGTGGCGGCGGCCCCGGGCGGGCCGGGGCGGACCTGTGCGCGGACGGGCAATGCCGCCGCCAGCGCGGCGACGGCAAGGAGGGACCGCAGCAGGGCGCGTCTCATGGTTTTTCCCCCCGCCAGACCGACCACGAGGCGTCCGCCGCCGTCTGCGGGCCGTCCGTGTAGTTATTCTCGCTGCGGGCGAGCTTGAAGATCGGCAGGATCGGGTTGCCCTTGCCATCCTTCGCAAACTCCACCCCTTCCTTCTCGATCATGAGATAGGTGTTGTAATTGCCGCCGGGTTGCTCGCCGATAAGGATCTGGATGTCGATGCGGTCGCCCGCCGTGGCGTCGAAGGAGTCGCCCTGCGCGCAGGGGAATTGCACGTGCTCATATGGATAGTCCCTGGCCGGCTTCTTGCCGGTGGGGCGGTTCGCGCTGCCGTCGAGCACGACGCGGTTGTTCAAACGCACGACGAGGTAATCGTCGGCCTCGCCCACGAAC
>CALMVM010000264.1:0-6966 GCA_937873255.1 uncultured Verrucomicrobiota bacterium
AGCGGAGAGCGCCGTCGCCCTTCAGGACGCGCTGAGGAAAATGTCCTGAGTGTCCAACGGGTGAGCCAACGCGGGCGGCGAAGATTGTCTTCAAGGTGTTGGCACGAACGGCGGCGTCCAGATCGGCACCAGGCCGGATTGCTGAATCTTGCCGTCGCGGGAAAGCAGCGGCAGTTGGTGGACGCGGGCCGTGGCGACGATGAGCCGATCCGCCGGGTCGCGGTGAAAGGAGGCGGGCAACGCGGCGACCTCGGCGGCGACCGCCACGCTGATGGGCAGCACTTCGACCGCCGCACAGGCCAGCGCCAGCCAGTCGGTCAGCGGACGGTCGAGCTGCAGCCGGCCCAGGTCCACGAGCATCGCCACTTCCCACAGGCTGATGTCGCAGAGCGCGGGACGCTGGTCGAAAGGCAGGGCATCGAGCGCGGCGGCCTCCGTGGTGGAAAGCTGACTGCCGCCGGCGGGACCGCGCAGCCACCAGACCCAGGCGTGCGTGTCCAACAGGAGAGTAGGGTGCATGACCCTTAACTACCCACGTCGCTTGCCGCTTTTTGCAAAACAGCGATTTCGTCCTCGGAAACCACGGGTGCGAAGGGGTCGCCGACGTAGTGGGCGGAGCCGCGCAGGGTCAGCCAAGGTTTGTCTTGGTGCGGCGTGCCGCCATTCCGCGTGCCCGGGGTTTGCTCGCCGACGGCCACCGCGATGCCACGAACAGCCAGGTGGCGTTGGAAGCTCGCCCGATCCAGCCGGGCAACCAGTGCCGCCTGCGTCAGGGACAAGTGATCCTCCGCGAAGAGGCCCACGGCCAGAGCAAGCCGGGTTTGTTCCGAAGTCAACTCGGACAAGTGGGCCGCGTGGGCAAGATCGTCTTCGAGGATGAAGGGCATGGCAGGAAACATTGTGCCGCAAATCGGCCGTGCCGCCAAGCGTGGAAAAGGCGCGGGGCTCCAGGTGCCTTGGAGCCCAAAGCGCCCCCCCCGGAGCCGCCAACCTTTGCCAGCAAAAAAAAGACGCGCGGCGCACAAAGACGGGAGAAGATTTTCTTCGCTGGGTGCCGGCAGGCCCCTCGCGGCAGGTCCGATCCCGCTCGCGGACTAATGTCGGACCGCTCGCGTCAAGCGAGCGCGAGGGCGGCGGGAAAAAATCTCCGGACCATTGAGGCCAAGCTGGTCCTCCCACCCCACCGCATGTCCCAGCAACACCAGCCCGTTGTTTCAACGCTGGCGTGGCAGACGGACCTTCTTGGTCACGTCATCCAAAAAGGCATGCAGGTCCGCTTCGCAGCCAAGCAAATATTCGAGCCACTCCAGCAGGTCTACCCGACGTTCACCCCGTTCGGTGCGGCTGATCCAGAGCTGCGTGCGACCAATCCGGTCGGCCAAGTCCTCCTGGCTGAGTTTCGCCTTCAGGCGCGCCTGCTTGAGCTTGGCCACAACCAGTTCATAGGGCGGCGTGTAGATGGTCTTGTGGCCGGTGCGGCGCGAGCGGCGCTCGGGGCCGGCGGGGGCAGGCGAGGGCATGGGAAGGAGCCCATGCTGACCGACGCTTTCAGACTATCATGTTTAGACAGTCCAAAATAGATTAAAATCGAGGTGTATCCGCTGCATGGTCAGCTCGCATGCTCCAGGGCTCGACCTCCGGTCTCTCCTCTCCGCAGTTACTTGCGCGGCGGAATTGGATGCCGCCCCGCCGCCTTGCGCGGCTTGTGCGGGGCAGCCGGCGTCAGCGCCGACACTTTTGTGTGCGGGGTTCCTTCCGCCAAAAACTCCGTGGCGCTCAACCCGTAAACGGCCGCCAACCGGTCCACCGTGCTCACTCGCACGTCTTTGGCCCCCAACTCCAGACGCTGATACCAACGTGTGTCCGCGCCGAGCAGAGCAGCGACCTGTTCCTGGGTCAGCCCGCCTTGCGCGCGCAACTCGCGCAGGCGGCCGGCGATAAACTCGACCAACGGCATCGGGCCAGCATCGGGAAGCCGCTGCCGGTTGAAACGGTATCATCGTACCGTGATTTTCCCTTGAGACTTTTACGGTGTTTCCGTACCGTATAATCCATGACCCTGCTGTGGGCTTTTCCTCGCCGTGCGTCGGTCTCACCTCCCGCATGAACGCCAAACGCAATCCGATCAAGCACCCGCCGGTCTCGGTGCCCTCCCCGACCAGCCCCGGTCCGCTGACGCCAACGGCCGCCGGCGGCGATGGCCCAGCCGCCGACAATCCCTGGTCGATCCCACCCTTTCCTCGCCCCGAGCCCCCGCCTCCGGTGGCCCCCGCCCGGGTTTTAGACGCCGCACGGGCAGCCTTCGAGGTGGCCGACGCTTACCGTAGCCCGCACGCCGAGACCCTTCTTTTTCTGGCCGAACGGTTGGCCGGGCCAACCTCCAGCGGCTTACCAGACCCCTTCGCGCCGGCCTTGCGCGTGCTGGCCCAGACTCTCTACGGACCGAGCAACGCACTTTGGGAAAAGGCGACGGAGGCTTTCCGCCGCCGCTATCTTTCCTCGGGCGGCTCGCCGCGCGGAGCCGAAGCAGCCGTGCGGCGCTGGCAGGCGCTGGCGGACCTTGGGCCGCAAGACCGGACCACCCTGCACGGCTGGTGCCTGTCGCAGGCCGCGGGCCGCGGTCCGGACCGCGTCTGCGCGCTGGTGGTGGCGGCGGCCAGGGAGCCCCTGTGGCCCATGCATCCATGGAGAACATCGCCCTCTGAAGAGTTTTTCCCGCCCGAATCTCTCATCGCGGCGGCGGGCTTGGTCGAGCAAGGCGGGCTGGCCACCGACGCGCACGACCGAGCAGTGCGGGCCGTTTGGAACGGATTGTTTGGCGGGCGATTGGGCACCTCTTTCCGGGCGCTGTCGCCCCTCTTTCAGGCGTTTTTGCGTTACCTGATCGTACAAATCGGGGCGGGAGGAACCGTCCCGCAGCCCACCCACAAGGTGTGGGCGGACGATCTGGCCCAGTGGGCTGGCCTGGAGCCGGGGCCGGTGCGCGCGGCTTTCGTCGCCAGAGAAGATCCGATTCGCTCGCCCGCCTATGGGCTGTCCGGGACCTGGACGGTTTTGCCCGACGCTCTCTGGAGCGACTTCGCCAACCCGCCAAGGCTGGAGGTGGGGTGGCTGGACGCACCGTCCACCGTGGGCCAAAGCGACGGCTGCCCGTGGCAGGAAGTGACGCTGACCCGCGAACTGCTGCCTTACCTGCGCCGGCTGCACCTGTACCTCGACCAGATGCCCTTGGCGGCCCACGGAAATCGACGCTGACCTTTCGCCTACCCCGGAGCCCTCCCGAGCCGCCGAGGCTACTGCCTTTCCAAACGACATGAAATTTTCTCACGCGAGACTACTTGCCCTGTCCCGCGCCGCCGGCGCTTTGGCCGCGCTAGCGCTCTGCCTGGGCTGCTCACCGCATCAAACCGACGCCCCACCCGCCGACCAGGTGCGCGCGGCCTTCGCCGCCGCCTTGCCTGCCTACCTGGCCGTAACGGAGGTCGAGACCGAGACGCTGCCCACCGCCGCCGACCAAGCCAAGGTCAACGCCAAGGTCACGGTCGCACCAAAGGACACCCTTTACGTGAACGACCGGCGCATTCCGGGCGATCCGAGCATTCTGTTGATCAAGCCCGCGCAGGCCGCCGGGGCCAAGGTAACCCTCTACGGCAGCTTGCAGGCGCAGCACGCGCTCGACCGCTGGACATTGTCGGCTCCCGAATTTCCCAATGACCTGGCCAGCCTCGGCCAGCCCCGCAGCGCCTTCGGAGTGCAGTGTTTCGTGGCCGGCAGCCCCGAGGCCGCCGCCGCCATCAAGGCGCTGCAGGACCACGCCGACGCCCTGGAGCGGGAAATGCAAGCGCGTCAGGAAAAAGAGCGCCAGGCCAAGCAGGCATAGGCCGAGCAGGCCCAGCGCGAGGCGCAGGCCGCCAAGGAGCGGCTCCTGCACGCCACGGCTCCGGGCAGCCGTTACTTGGGCACCTTGACCGATCCTAGCACGGGCCGCAGCCAGCACCTGCGGGTGACGTTTACCTCGCAGGAGGGCACTCTCCTGCGCGCCGAGGCCACGGCCCCTGACCGACCCGCCGACCACCGCCCGCTCTCGGGCGAACTGGTGCCTCCGCGCATCGACGCCGACCCCGACGCCCCCGATCCCAACAACACGAAAACCTATCCGGTCCAACTCAGCGCCTCGGCCGACGGCAAGCAGGAGACCCTCAACGGCCGCTGGGGCCTTTACTGGGGCGGCGGCGGACCTGTGCGCCTGCGCCCAACCGACCAGGGCGGCCTGGAGGGCGAGGCCATCGTCTTCGGACGCTACCTCGTGCATCTTCAGCGCGAGCCTTGATGGCAGCGATTAGTTGGTGGGTTATCCTTCCCTTCTCCAACCGGCAGGCGAAGTATGGTGAAACCTTGTGGCTGATTAGCGGCCTTCTACTCCTTCCATGCCGCGCCGCAGGCGCTCTGCCGCCCGAGAAGGGCGGAACCGCCGGCTCGAAGCGCAGCGAAGAGCGTTGCCCGGCGGCCTTTGCTGCGGCGTCAGCCGCCTAATCTGTATTACCCTAATGATCTTCCTATTGGCTTGAGGGTTAAAGAGTTGACTAAAATTCTAGGGTTACGAATGACCCATCGATTGGTGCAATGAATTGCTTTTGTGTGTTTTACGAGTTTTTCCTTCTACACTATCTCTCTTTGCTGCCCCGTTCTTCTTCTCCTCAAAACCCGGGACTTTCTCTCTTCATTACCCTGAGCGCTGAGAACGCGGTGGACTTTCTCTCTCCGTTGCCCCCACTGCATTGTCGTTAGCAGCACCATCTGCAACGCTTTTTCTCTTCATCGCCCCTATCCATCTAGGCTTTCTCTCTCCGTTGCCCCTATCTATTTTGCCCTTTCTCTCCCCGTTACCCCCTTATAATCCCTTCAACGCTTTCCGATCTTGGTTTCCTTGAATGATCTCCTTTGCGAACGTCTCGCTCGGGTACAACTCCCACTCTGCGTCAACGATCTTCGGTCTGCCGGCAGTACCTTCACGTTTGACCGTCTCGATCTCCTTGAGAGGCACCCATCGTTCCAAAAAACCCTTCTCCTGAAGTTCTTTAATGGCTTCCCTTACGCGGTCAATGTTGTTCGTGAGCCTCGGCTCGGGCTGCATACCTGAATCGGTCATCACACGCTTCAAAGTCAGCCGGAAGCTACGCTTCGACCGGCCGATCCCACGAGTGGCGTAGCGGAACCGGACGTTGAGTAAACTCACGATCCAGCGCGCCAGAGGCCGCGAGAGCGTCATCATCCGCGTGTAATTGATGGGAAAATACAGTTCTTTGAGAATGGCCGCCGAAGCGATGGGGTGAAATGTTGCGAAGTACACCATTCGTGTTCCGTCCGTGTTTTTGGGGTCGATAACCGAATGCAAATTACCTAGGACGGAACCGCTGACACCATGAACGAGCGAGTCTGCCGGGCATTCGACGCGAATATTCGCTAAACGCATCACTTCGAGTGCCTCACGCACATCAGCGATTTTAAATCCATGCCCGTTCTGCTCCAACTCGCAGCGAAGCTGATACATTGAGAACGTGATGCTGACTACCATGCTGTTGCCCGTTGGGTCGAACTGCGGGCCACTGGCCGCCAAGCGCGAGACAGCTAGCTTCCTCAGCGCACGCTCGACGAGCTCCTCTCGTGCGCCTGGAAATACCATTTTTGACGGCATGTCTGCTTTGGCAGGGAGAATCGCCGGCGTCAGGTGGACCGTGGCCTCACGCTTTTCATCAAGGCGAACACCCTCAAAAACCATCACCGTAGGAACCGTGCCGGCTCGGTTGTAAGTGAGAACGCGCCACGGGATAATGTCCCAGATGGCGAGAGAGCGCGATTTCTCGCTCTCTCCTGCCTCAACATACCACGAGCCGAACAATTCGGGCTGCTGGCCTGCTGGATCAGGTTTCCTTTGAAGGTTGCCCACAGCCTCAGTGGTAATACCAAATAATCCGAGCTGTGACACACGTTTTCGGAAGAATTATTCTAAAAGTATGAATTTCACATAATAATACTTTATGATGCATTTCCTTTTTTTCTTCCTCGTGCGTCTTGGGCTTTCACTGCCTGAGCGATTCCCAGCAACTCCGGTCCGATCTGGACGCTACGGACAGCAATCTGAATGAGCATCGCACGCGGCAGACGTGTGCGGCGGTCGTGGACGCGCAAATAGTCCTCAATGCGATTCAGCACTGCATCGTCCTCGGCTCGCAACGTGATCGTGGCTCGTGTCAGGTCAGATTTCTTCCCAGTTAAATCAGGTGCGGCTACAATCGGCGAAGCGACAGGCTTGGAGCCGGTGGTGGATACGTTTGTTTCGGCAAGAGCCAGAGTTGTTGCCGCCGCTAAGGCATCAACTGCCGATGGGGCCTTCGATTTGCGAGAAGAGAATTTGGGCATAACAAGGTAATCATACATTCATAGTTTCATTTCTTCATACTTTCATAATGTTAATGGCTACCATGAAGATCGTTTCGCGTTCGGCCGGGCTGGCAGCGTGCCAGCCGAGAGCCATTACCTGCTCGTATGCACTCCGAAGCGGTACCGCTGGCTCGACGGCGCGCACGCCAAGTTGGCGAGCGATCTCCTTCTGGTCTTGGCGACCAGAGACGGTCTGAAGGCGGACTCGGTTGAAAACGACGCTCACTTTCGACCTTAACTCGACGGGCACTTCGGTAAGAGCACGAGCTGATGCGTGGAAGGATGCGATGGCAAGTTCACTCACAAGAACGAGGCGATCCGCGTTCGATAGACCCGCCCGGAAGCCTGCACCGAGCGAGCCAGGTGTATCAGCGATGATAATATCTGGCGTCTGCGCATCAGAGTTTCCAACCATGGGTGCGTGTCCGATATTTTTACACCACCAAGAAAGTGTCTGCTGCGGATCGTTATCCTCGTAAGCCACTTGACGACCCGCTGCCGTCAAGGCGGACCCGACTAGGATAG
>CALMVM010000264.1:6976-23683 GCA_937873255.1 uncultured Verrucomicrobiota bacterium
AACATATCTTCATACTATCGTACTTTATGATGTTGATGGCGATGGGGCGTTGATAGATTGCGTTTCGACAGATGGCATGAACTCCCGCTTCTGTTGCGCAAGAGGAGAACCGGCAAGTTCAGAGGCTTTAAATTTATGAACAGGGTTAAGGCGGCGGATAATCGTTGTCAATTATGAATGTATGAATTTCATATTTTATGCACGTGTCATGGACTGGGCAATAGGAGAGACAATGGGGCAGGGGACCATTGAGCGCCGAGGCGTTCTCATGTCCGAAAGCCAGTTGATCTTCAGATCATAAGATGAACGGGTCGAGTCGGCTCGGTCCCGGCGCTCTCACCGCGCGTTCGGAAAAGCTCTCGACGCCCGCGAGGCGGCGCACGGTCGCCCGTGCCAGACCTGTGGATTTTCTGATGGTGCGTAGAGGCTCTCAGCATGATGACGGCGGCGCACTTCCTCGTAATACGCCCGCGAGCGTGCCCGCCCGGCGGCCGACGTGGCCTGCGCGGTCCTGTTGTGCGGGCGTATTTTGCAGGTGTCAGCGGTCGGCGACTTGCACAGCGCGTTGCGAATCTATCGTCCATCAACATGCGTTATTCTGGTGGTGCCGGGGAGATTTAGAGGGGCAAAAGGGTCGGTGCATCGCTTCGCTGGGTTTGCCTCTGATCGGCGGCTGGCCTTACTCGCCGAGCACGCTTTAAAGCCGGTTTGGATGTGATCTTGCCTTGGTCGTCGCCCGAAGAAAGTTTTCCTGCGTTTTTCTTGCCACCGATCTGTTCTCTGGCACAATGATCGCCCGTGCAAGGGACACATTTATCCAACGGCTCTCCCCAAGCCGCCGTGCCGCCGACGCAGCGGGTCGTCTCACCTTTTGCCAACGTCACGACGACACCGCAGGCACACAACGGACGCAAAATACCACTGGTATGGGTCATGTTGATCGCCGCCGTGCTGCTCGGCAGCATCGGGGTTGGAATTTTCTTCACCCGCTTCGCCTCCAGCCCATACCGCACCCTAGAGCCGTTCCCGCTGGAAACCTATGTAGGCAACTACCACGCGCTGGAAGGCTCGCGCTTCAAGGCCACTTTGCGAGTGGAAAACGACCTCGGCTACAGCGCGGGGGCTGGTCGGTTGATGGTCTTTTCCATTGAGGGCGACGGCCGCACCTTGGTGGCGCTCGTGCCCGCGCGCTTAGCCGACAACCTCTTCAGCCGTGGGCAGCGATACACGGCCGAGTTGCAGGTGGGCGACGGCGGCCTCATCCAGGTCAACAGCTATGTCAAAAACTAGCCCCTCCCGCCTGCCGGTGCAGGGTATCTCGCTGTTCTTTTTGGGAGTGCTGAGCTTACTGGGGGTCTCGGGGCCAGCCTACGGCCAGCAATCCTCGCCTGCCCCTTCAACATCCATCCCCGCCGTCAGCCCGGCAGCAACGGCTCCGGCCGTCCCAGCCACGGCGGCCAGTCCCGCCCCGCCCAAGCCGGCGAGCGCCGACGCGGCAGCACTGGACTATCTCTACAACCGCAAGCCCCAAGACGGCTCGGTGGCCGGGGCCGCTGCCGAGAATAAAATGCGCGGGGACGATAGGACGCGCGCGCTCGACGCACTGGCGGGCGCGGACAGCCCGCTAGAACCCGAGTTCGAGCAGTATCTCAATGCTGCCGAGGCCGATCCCGCCAAACTCAAGGCGTACCTGGCCGCCTACGACAAGGTCGTCGCTCTGCTCTTGCAAAAGAAGCCCGCCGACGCCTACCAGGCGCTCTTCGCCATGGCGGCCTACGAGGGCGACGCCGGCATTGCGCGCCAACTGGCCAACAGGGTGCAGACCGTCTATGACGCGGACCAGACCACGCGTGGCATTCTGGCCGAGAACGACCGGCTGCAACAACAGGTGCGACGGTCAAACTGGAACATCGATCAGTATGCCGCCGATGATGACCGGCGGCGGGCAGACCGTGCCGCCAGCCAGCACCGAGCGACAACGAGTGGCAAGAACAACGGCGGCGCGCTGCCGGCCGACAATGGTGGCAACAACGGCGGCGACAGCTTGGGGATCGACCTGACGGGCAAGGCGCGCATGACTGAGGAGTACCTCGGCAGCCTGGACGGCAAGGCTCGCATCAAGCTCAACGAGGTCCGTATCAAGGGGGTCAGCGATAAGTCCAAGGCGGAGTTCGCCGACTACATCTCGACGCTCTACAACAGTGGCCGGCTCTTCCACACGGTCGTGGCCGCCGATTTTTACCGCGTGCTCTTCCAAGACGGCAGCCTGCCCGGGCCGGTGGCCAACCAGGCTGACGCGGCTAGCGAGATCGTGCGCCGCATCAACCAAGCCGCCGAGGTCATCCGCTTCAAGATTTCTGCGGGCCAGCTTTCTAGCGCCTCGGCGCTTTTGCACGAAGCGTTCAAGGTCAACCACGACCACCCCGCCCTCCAGAGGCTGGAACGCGCTTCCAAGCTGAAGGTGGCCGCGTACTACGAGCTGCTCAAGCGGATGCAAAACCTCATTGAGGCGCGCGAGTTCGGCGGCTTGGAGGCGCTCATTGCCGAGACTCAGAAAATGGCCAAGGACTTCGACGGCACCAAGGCGCTGGCGCTGGTCAACGCCGTCAAGCTGGAAAGCCGCATGCACTTGGGCCAGGCCAAGCTGGCGGCGCAGCAGGGCGACCAGCAAAAGGCGCTCGACGAGTTCAAGGCAGCGGCGACCGCGTGGCCGGGCAACCCGGATTTGACGACGGCGTCCAACGGCTACTTCGAGAGCCAGGACAACAAAAACAAGGGCGTGGCCGAGTTCGACCGTGCCATCACGGAGGGCAACTTCCGTGCGGTGTACGACAACCAGTTGCCGTTTTTGGCAGCGGTCAGGGGGGACGCCGAGCGCGAGAAGAAGTTCAAGGCGGCCCTAGAGAAAGTGCGCGATGCCGAAATGGCAACCGAGAAAGCGAACCTCTTGGCTCGCAACGGCGATAACTGTGGGGCGTGGGAGGCGTTGGAGGCTGCAGCCAAGGGCTGGCCGGACGACGGCAAGCTCAACAAGATGCGCGCCGAGATGTCGATCAAGGCGACCGAGTTCGTCAGTGCCATCAACAAGGCGCAGGAGGCGGAGACCCGCAAGGAACTCGGTTACAGCCTGACGCTCTACGTCCAGGCGCAACGCCGCTACCCGGCCAGCCAGGTGGCCAACGAGGCCATCACGCGGCTGAGCGCGCAGGTGCTCGGTAACAAGCCGCTGGCGGCAAATCCGTAGAACCCGTCGCAGGAAGTCATTGTGGGAGAAAGAGGGGACTTCGAAACGATGGAAGTCGGCGACTTTCCAGCCGCCGAGCCGTCGGACGACTTATCAACGAGCGTGGAGGGATCCGACGCCGAACTGCCCGCCGCGATCTCCGCGCGGAAGATAAGCGTCACTGTAGCTGACACGCGCCGGGGCGTCGCGCGGGGCGGGCAGCGCCTGCTTCTAGACGGCGTATCGCTCACCGTGGCGGCCGGCAGCTTCGTGGGGGTGATTGGCCCCTCGGGCTGCGGCAAGAGCACGCTGCTTAAAGTTTTGGCTGGCATCCGTATTCCTTCCGGCGGCGAGGTGTTCGTGGGCGGCTACCCCGTGCAGACCCTGCGGTGGGAGCTTCCCTTGGCGATGGGCTACCTGCCGCAGTTCGCTGCCTTCCACGATGAGCTGACGGTGCGGGAAGTGCTTGCCTACGCGGCGGCGTTGCGGCTGCCTCGCTCGGTGTCCAAAGAACAGCGTGAGGAATGGTTGGGCCACATCGTGAGCCTCGCCCGGCTGGACGGCTTCTACGACCAGCTCTGCGGCACGCTGTCGGGTGGGCAGCGCCGCCGGGTCGCTTTGGCCGAGGAACTGGTGGGTGATCCGCAGTTCCTCTTTCTTGATGAGCTGACCAGCGGCCTCGACCCGCACTCCGAGGAAGAGATGATGTACTGGCTGGCCGACCTGACGGCCCGCACGGGCAAGACCGTCGTGCTCGTCACTCACGCCGTGAAGAACTTGGCCCTGTGCCAATCAGTCGTCTTCTTGCACCACGGACGGTTATTGTACCAAGGCAGTTACACTGGATTGCTGGAGAGCCGGGCGGCGGCGAGCATCGAGGAAGTGTATCGGGCGGCGGAAGAGGAGGGGAGCCACCCGGATGTGACTGTCGTAGCGACGGAGGAGCTTGGCTTGGAGCTCTTGCTCCCGCAGTCGCTGCAAACCGCCAGACCGCCGACCGGCTGGCAACAACTGCCCGCGCTCGTAGCACGCCAGGCACGGCTGCTCTGGCGTGATCGCGGGCAGCTCTGGCTGCAGTTGGTTTTGCTGCTGACGTTCCCGGCGTTGGTGACGATTTTTGCCTCCAGCGGACTGCCACAGGTACGCAGCCTCTCGCTCGGCTTGGAATCCAACGTGCTGCGCACGCTCACCGAGCAGCTATCCTATTTAAAGGAGAGTTTTCACGCCGCCGGGCTCATCTCGGGGCTGACCATGTTCCAGGTGATCCTGCTTACTCTCATAGGGGCCAACAACGGCGCGCGGGAAGTAGCCAAGGAGCGTGGCGTGCTAGAAAAAGAGCTGCGTGCGGGATTATCTCTGTGGGCCTACGCCGGCCTCAAGTTCGCACTCGTGGCTCTGCTGAGCCTCATCCAGGCGGGCTGGATGACGGCGTTCGTGAAGGTGGGTTGTGGTTTTCCGGGCGATTTTCTTTTCCAGTTCGGCGTGCTCTTCTTGGCGACCCTGGCGATGAGCTGCACCTGCCTGGCGATTTCGGCGTTCTCACCGTCGCCCGAACGCGCGAGCCTGCTTTCCATCTATCTGGTCGGGCTACAACTGCCGCTCTCGGGAGCCATCCTGGCGCTGCCTGAAACCGTGCGTTGGATCACGCGGCCGGTGATCTCGGCTTACTGGGGCTGGGCAGGGTATCTGCACACGCTCGGAGCCACGCGCCACTATGACGTGGTGCGGGAGGTCACCAACGCCTCGCTTGCACCATACGGGGTTTGCTTGGGCGTCCTCGCCCTGCACGTGCTCGTGTCCTTGATATTCCTGCGCCGATTTCTGACGAGTCGGCCAACCGTCTGAAGCAGCTCGGGAAGAAAAAGGACGGAAAATTGGACAATTCCGTGCAAAAAAATTGGCACAACGCAAAGAAAAGGTTGTATGCCCCGTAGAGGGTTGATATAAGGGCGTCGTCGTATGCGACACAACTCAGGGAGGAATGGCGGAAGAGTGTGTGGCGGTGGTGGCGGGCGGGCTGGCCGCCGCCGTCAGCATGGCGGTCTCGCTGCCGCCCAAGTTTTCTTGGTGACGATAGTGGGGATTGTTCTGTCATGGGTTGTGGGGTGGAGGAACGCCGCCGCCGAGCCTTCGGCAGGGACCCTGCTGAGCGCGGGCGTGCGCCGGTTTTCCTTCCCTCCGCCTGCGGAGATGACGCGCGCAGACGTGTACACATGGGCCGCTCAGGTTAGGCCACAGGCGGTGCTGGTGCTTTGTCCGGGCTTTAACGGCGACGGCGAGACACTCATCCGCCAGCCGGCCTGGCAAACGTTCGCCCGCGCTAACCATCTAGCGCTTTGCTCCATTTCCTTTGTCTCGTCAGAGGCGGAAGTGAGGGCACTACGAGGTTATATCCACGCTCAACGCGGCTCCGGGGATCTGCTCCTCAAAAGCATCCAGCTCGCATATGGACGGGATTTACCCATCCTGATTTATGGGTTTTCCTGCGGGGCGCGATTTGCCGTCAGCATCGTGGACTGGAAGCCCGCGCGGGTGTTGGGCTGGTGTGCCTACTCGGCTTCTTGGTGGGAGGAGCCCCATTTCTCAGCCCACACTTTTCCTCCCGGCATCGTCGCCTGTGGGGAGGAGGACGCCGTGAACTACGGTACTTCCACCACGTTTTTCGCCAAAGGCAGGGCGGCTGGCCTGCCTTGGACCTGGGTGAGCCTGGCCCACATGGGACATGCTTGGAGCGAACCGCTCAACCAATTTGTGCGTGCCTACTTTGCCGCCATTTTACGGAGGACGAACACGCTCAGCGGCTTTCGTCGTGAGGATGCTGAATCCAAGCGAAACGTTTCGGCCGGCACATGGCGCGACGTGGACACCAAGGCCGAAATTTCTCCGCGTCAAGTGTTGGACCAGCCTGTCCTGGCCTCTTGGTTGCCGGAACCGTCACTGGCCAGCCTCTGGTGTGCCGTGCATTCTCCGTGAGGTGTCGGAGTCGTCTTCTGCCATGAGTTTGCGTAGCCTCTCCGTTTTCCTTGCAGCAGGCTTTTTGTGTTCAAAAGCATTGCTCGGAGCTGGAGTGCCATCCAATGGCTCGGCGGTGGCGGAGGCAAAAGGAGACGCCGTCCGCTGCGTGAGTTTGCCGTGCACGAAGTCCGGGGAGGCGCGCAACCTATGGATCGCCCAGACCAAGGCTAAGTTGCCTTCGGCTGTGCTGGTACTCCTTCCCAACGGGGATCTGGACCCAAAGAAACTCCTTGCCGACCCGGCTTGGCAGAATTTTGCCGAGGACCATGAACTTGGGCTGGCTGCCATCACCGTCGCAGGCAAGCCGACCGCTGGCCAGCCACCCCCCGTAGTGTCCGAACTCAAGCCGGCCTCCGTGGTCCTCCATGCCATGGACCATGAATATGGCGGCGGTATCCCGCTGGTGCTCTATGGCTGGCCTCAACAGGCGGATTTCACCGCTGGTTTGCTGGCCGAGAACCCGAAGCGTGTTTTGGGTTGGTGCCTTCGCCTGCCGAGTCACCTGCCTGTGGCCCGTGGTGCGATGCCGCCCGGCATCATTGTTTGCCAAAAGGAAAACAAGCCACTTTACGATGCGCTCATGGCCGATTTTACCGCCGGCCGCAAGCGGGGAGAATATCTGACCTGGATTGCGCTCGCCGGAGAGAATCCCGCTAGCAGCAGCCTGCCCGAGTTAGACAGCTTCGTCCGCAAATACCTTGCCGCTCAGTTTGCATACAAGCTCGGCTTGGAACAATGGATGAACCTCGACACGAAGGGGGCAATCGCCACCCTCGAGGCCAACGCGCACCCTGCCGTGGCCTCCTACTTGCCGCAACCGATGCTGACTGCTGCTTGGGCAGCCCTGCATGTGCCTGGGGGACCTGCGGTGGCGCAGCAAGCCATCGTCGAACGGGAGGAGGATACGCACAACCGCGCCCAGCCCAAGCTCCACCTCTACCTGCGCCGGCCGGCGGGGAACACCAAAATCGAGGGGGTATTCGCTTACTGCACTTGGGATAAAGATCGCGAGAAAATTCTCAAGCGTTTGCAAGACGAGCATTATTTTCTGGTGCGCTACGCTGACGAGCACCACTTGGCCTTGCTCACTTGGAGTACCGCCATCGCCTTCGACAACGCCCAGAGCGCCGACGAACGCAGCCAGCAGGAAAACTTCAAGGACAACAGCGGCTTCAACCAGTTGGCGGATGCCTGGGAGCGTGGCGTCCATGTGCTTTGCCATGACGCCGGACTGCCCGAGAATAATTTCCTGCTCTACGGCCTGTCGGCCGGCGCTCAATGGGCGCACCGCTTGGCCCTGCGTAAACCTGGTCATTTCCTGGCTGTGAACATCCACGTCAACAGCTCCTACGATTGGCCCACGCCCGAAGCCAAGAGCATTCTCTGGCTGCAAACCACGGGCGAGCGGGAATACGGCTACCAGGCGGCGTTACGTTTTTATGCCCGCGCAAGGGACTTGGGCTACCCCATCATCTTCAAGGCCGGGGAAAACCTCGGCCATGCCAGCAGTCCGCAGATCGAGGAGATCGCCCGGCGCTTCTTTGATTATGCGCTCACGGTCAAAGCCAAGCGTGACGAATTGCTTGACCGCGCGGATCGTGTTGCTGGCCGCCAAGCCAAGCTGCCTGATCTGTACACACTTTCCGGCTTGGAGCAGGCTCCCTACTATGCCGACCTGATCAACCAGGAAGTGTACGCGGCAGACGCGAAGGACATGATTCCAGTCGGCCAGCGCGTGCCGCTGCCGAGCAAGACGCTGGCCCAGGCGTGGGGTGAAATCATGGATGCACCGGGATTGAGTCTCGTCAGCAATCCGGCCGGGGCCACTACGCCCGCGTCTGCGGCTCCGCCGTTGACGGCAGACAAAGGGAAGGTGGCCGCTGCCGTGTCCGCCGGGGAGAGGTTTCAACCGAAGATGGAAAATGGCACCCCTGTCAGTGGCCCGATGGCAAATGGTTCGGAGGCCGCCGCGACTCCGTCAAACAATAACCCGAACTTTGAGGAAAAGATCCGACTTTCCGTGCAGCGATCCATTGCTCAGCACCCCGAGTTGGCACAGGCAGGCTCCGCCCTGAACACAGCGTTTGTGGACGCTTACTACCGGCTCCAAGCGGCCGAAGACCCACTGCTGCGTGATCCCACTTGGCCCGAGCAAATTTTGCGGATCGTGCGCGACCAGAAGGGGGTTCCGGCGAGTTTCCAACGCGAGTTCCAGGCTTCGGTGCAGCGAGCGGTCGAGCTCTACCCTGCCTTGGCGCAGGCTGACAATCCCCTCAATGCTGCGTTCTTGTCGGAGTACCGCCGGCTCAAGGAGGGGGGCAGCAACGTGTTGGCCAACCCGACTTGGCCTGAGCAGGTGGCACGGACAGTCGGCGAGAAACCTGCGGATCAATAAAACGGGTGGCATGAATGAAAAACTACTCGTCAAGACTGAGACCAAACACGGTGTCTAGCTTGGATAGAAGATGACATTCCCATTTTCTGTCATGCTGGCGACGCGGTTGGACTGGGGGTTTGGCAACCCCAACAAAACGGCCGCGCTCATTGGCTTTTTGATGGTGGCGGTGTGGGTGCTGCCATGCCTGCATCGTCGGCTCTTTTGGCCGGCGCTGGTGCTTTGCACGGCGTTGGGAGGCGCTCTCATGCAGACCGCCTCGCGCGGTGGTATTGTGGCCGTGGCGGTGGCTCTGGGGATTCTGCTTGCACGTTCGCCACGGCCCTGGCCACGCACTTATTTGGCTAGTGCCATGGTATCGGTGTGGATCGTTTTGGGTTTCGCGGTTTGGCTGCCGACCATGCACCGCTTCGGCAAGGCTATGGGCGGCCAAGATCTCTCGATTCTCCAGCGCCTCGATCTTTGGGGTGCCGCGCCGCGTATGATGGTTGACGCGCCTGGCGGCTGGGGGATGGGACATTCGGCGGATATTTTCCACCAATGGTATCAACCGCTCGATCAGAGCCAGCTTTTTGCCTCGCTCATCAACAGCCATCTGACCTGGCTCGTAGAGATGGGCTGGCCTCTGAGATTTTTGTATGTGTTCGGGTGGCTGGCCGTGCTGGCGATCTGCTGGGTGCGGACCTCTGATGTTCGCGCTCACGCGTGGCTGATGGTTCCTTTCAGCGTGTGGATCGTGTTTGCGATCACGGCATGGTTCAATTCGGTGGCGGAATCACCTTGGTTGTGGCCGACCCCCATGCTGGCTTTTGGTGTCGTCGTCGTTTGGCGCTGGCAGAACCGGTGTTTGATGCGTCCGCCCATCTGGGCTTCTATCACTCTCTGTTCATGTGGAGTGCTGGGATCTCTTTTCCTGCTCGGAATGCTCTCCGAAGCGCAACCTCGCCTCCGATCAGAGGGACCACGGGTTGTGCTGGGTGCTGCCTCCGATCCTGTCCTGTGGGTTGTTATAAACCCCAACACCCTCGGCAAGATGTACGGTCGCACACTGCGGCGGTATCTACAGACGGCGGTTGATGTGCATTCTCAGCACGGCGTATCCATCGGGATGATCGACTCCCTCGACGACTTGTCACCCGATGGGGTCCAGACAAAAACCTTGGTGGTTTGCGGTGCTTGCGAAGACGAACAACTGGCTCGGCTCAAAAAGTTGCTGCCTTTCTGCTCGCGGCTCGTGCTGCTCAACCCCTCTTTTTATCCGCAGGCGTTGAGTGTGGATATGCCTCTGGACAAAAAGGTTGAGGTGATCGTCGGAGAATTCAGCCAATCTCCCGCCTCTGCTTGGGCGGAGGTCGTGGGGAGTCCGGTGCGTACCGTGCCGGGGGCGGGGAACTATCTACCGCAATGGCCTGAACTGGTGCTCGCCAACAATCCGTGAACTCACCTTTGGAAACGATGAAATCCGCTCTATCCGTTTCGTCGGAAGAGAAAAAAGGACGTGGTGAATTGTCCGCGTTCCGATGGCAGCATGTCATTGGCACGGATCTGCTCCGTCTTGGCGTACTGGCCACCGCCTGCATGTGCGCGGCTCTGGTGTTCAATCAGCTTCGTGAGCCGCCGTTGTCACTGACATACGTGTCCAAACAATCTCGCCTTGAGCAGGCGGTTGCCCGGGTGGTTGATTCCGAGGACAAGTCCACCGAGAATATCCCGCCCGCAACAGCGACGGCCACTTCCCAGGTGATTGGTTTACCGGAGTTCCAGCAATTGGTCCAATCAAAGCGCGTCGTGGTGCTCGACGCCCGGCCGGAGATCTTTCACCGGCTGGGCCATGTGCCGGGCGCGCTCAGTTTGTCGCGTGAAGCTTTCGAGCAAGATTATGCCAGGTGGCGCTCCGTGCTGGAGCCGAGCAGGGATCAGTTGGTGGCCGTGTATTGTTCAAGCGCGAGCTGCGAAGACAGCCAGATGGTGGCGGACGCCTTGGTCAAACTCGGCTATCGCCACGTTCTGGTTTTCAAAGGTGGGTGGGACGAATGGACAAAAGCGGACTTGCCAGAGGAAAAGCAACAATGAACAGGCTCGTTGAAAACCGTTGGATCGAATCCGCCTTGCGCTGGCTGCTGGGCGGCATGTTCATCTATGCTGGCGTGGTAAAGTTCATCTCACCGCAGTCGTTTGCAGACAGCATCGCCACGTTCCGACTGCTGCCGCCGCAGGGGATCAATCTGCTGGCATTGTGGCTGCCGGTCTTTGAAATGACCTTGGCCGTCTCTCTCGTAGTAAACTTGGCCAAGAAGTCTGCCCTGCTTGGGATCCTGCTGATGACGGCGGTCTTCGCGTTCGCGCTGGCCTCGGCGGTGGCGCGGGGATTGCCGGTGGATTGCGGCTGCTTCGGCGGACATGGACCGTCGGTTTCACAAAACTGGGTTTCTTTGGGGCGCGACCTGCTTCTAGGCGGAGTGGCGTTCGTGCTCTACCGGCATGCGCTGCAAAAATCCCTTCCCGCTCGGACCACGGTCATTGGACCACGGGTCGTCGCCTCGCCATAGTAGCGGCCCGAACTTGCCAGCGAGCAAAAATGCCAAGCCTTGAAGCAGGCGAAGAGAGGGCGACTACTTCCGCCGGAGAGCGGAAGAGTGAGCCACTGAATTTTGCCGACCGGCCCGATGAGCCTCTTGGGGGGCAGTTCATCGCACTCTCCGGCTTGGTCGGTTTCATAGCCGCCTTGGCGCTCCGGCTGGCGCGGGTGATCCAGCCTTCGGAAAGCTACATACTTTTCGGATGGGTGCTCGGGTTCACCTTGACGCCGATGGTATGCCTGAGCCTCTTCGTCAACAAGGTGCGGGTTCGCAGTTCCACAGGCTTGGCGGGCGCGGCCGGGTCACTGCACTGGAAAAGGTGCTTCACCAAATATCTTGGCCTGCTTGTTACCTTGGCTGGATTGGCAGGATGCTATTGGCTCTTCCCGGAGTATTCCAAACCGTTTTACGAACCTTGCTGGAAAATGGCGCGTGTCGTGGCGTGGCCCGTCTTGTTGGCGTCTTTTCCGTACATTGTGTGGGTGGACCGGCGGCAGAAAGCGCCTTACGACGCTTACTGGCAGGTGGGACAACTGGCACTTTGTCGTTGGCGCGTCGTTCAACGCCAAACGATTGGCTCCCATGCGGCCGCTTGGGCGGTGAAAGGCTTTTTCCTGCCGTTCATGGTAGCAGGAGGCGCACAGAACCTGGAAATCTTGACCGCCAACGGGTTCGATCTGCGCTCGTTCGACGACCTCTACGCAAAAGGCATCAATTTTTTGTACGCGCTGGATGTGGTCTTCGGCGCGATAGGTTACTGCCTGACCTTGCAGATACTCGATGCCCAGATCCGTACG
This sequence comes from uncultured Verrucomicrobiota bacterium, assembly GCA_937873255.1. Lineage (GTDB taxonomy): Bacteria > Verrucomicrobiota > Verrucomicrobiia > Chthoniobacterales > SZAS-18 > CAHJWO01. Next base: position 18,986 of record CALMVM010000264.1, read on the forward strand.
ACAGACCCAAAATTAGTGGGATGGCTGAGCGCCCTCTGTTGCTATCCACCTTTCGGACACCTCTTTCAGGCGTCGTTTTTGGATTATCGCGGTCCTTTTGTTTGGCAGGAGCGGTGGCCTTGGGCGCAGCATCCTTTCTTGTACGTGTCCTGGGGGTTTACCGTGCTGGTTCTTCACGGCATCTACGCTTGGGCGACGTGTTCCTTCGGCTATCGTTTTTCCAACCTGACAAATCGGGGCATTATTAGGGAAGGGCCCTATCGCTACCTCAAGCATCCGGCGTATGTATCGAAAAACCTCGCCTGGTGGCTGATGTATGCTCCCTTCGCTGCCTTCGCTACATGGCAGCAGTGTCTGCGTAGCTGTCTGCTTCTCGGGGTGACGAATCTTATCTACGCGGCGAGAGCCTGGACGGAAGAGCGGCATCTTTGCTCGGATCCGGCCTACGTTGAGTATTGCCGGTGGATGGACAAGCACGGGCTTCTGGCGGTGGCACGCACGCAGATCAACCGGCTGGCAACCGTCTTCATGAGAAGGAGCGTCGTGGCACAACCATGAAGTCGGATGCTTCCAGACGGCGCTGGGGTGTGCCGAGAAACTTTGCCGGCACTGCCGGCTGCAACCGGTTGGACTCGGCCGGCGAAGACGGGCGATTGAAAGTGCTGCTCTGGGGTTTGGTAGGTCTCGGCTCTTTGTGGCGCTTTGGAATGTGCCTGTGGCACCCTCCGACCGCTTTTCTTTTTTCTGATCCAAAGCGGCACTGGCTCAATGCGGAACGGCTTTTCACGCCTGGTGTGATGGGAGCAAGCGACCCGATCCTCTACCAAGTCTATCTTCGTCTCCTGCGGGGTTTGACGGCAGATGATCCACAACTGCTCGGGATCGTGTGCGGCTTGCTCTCCGTTGCTACCGCTTGGGCGTTCTATCGCGCGGCTCGTGAGATGGGGCTGTCGTCCATGGAAGCACTTATCTTTTATGTCGCCGTGACTTGGACACCTTCCCTAGTGGTCATTTTTCACTATTTCATGGCCGAAACTTTGCTGCTTTTTGCGGTGGCGGTCAGCCTGTGGATGACCGCCCGGCACTTGAGGAAACGTGCGTTGTCCAGCTTTCTGACGGCGATCTTTGCTTGGACTTTGGCTTGCTTGACGAAAGCGTCCGTTGCGCCTCTGGCCGTTGTCTGCATCGTGTATGTTTGGGCGATGGTTCTCCCGCGTCACCCAGGTTGGTTGGTGGCAGGTGGCGCTGTCGTCACGCTGCTCTTAATTCCTAACGCGATCCGCACGCATCACTATCTTGGCTTCGTGGCCCCTCTAGGTTCAGCTTGGATTCCTGTCACTCAACACCAGGCAGACGCCAAGACCATCCGCATCCATTGGAAGGAAGAACGGTTGCAATTTAGTTCGCCAAGCTGTTATGAAGCGCCGCTGGAACCGCTCAGTCCATGGATGATTGAACGCGCCCGCACAGAGAAGACGGTCGATATTTATGCAAACCCCCAGCAGGGTGAAGAGGATTGGAGGCGTGCGCGAGCGGCAGCCGTCCAACCGGGTTGGTCTCGTTGGCTGCAGCGCGCGGGTGAGAACACTCTTTTGTTCCTTTTCGCCTCATCGTGGCCGGATTCGGACCCAAATCTGCTGGAGGGAGAACTCAATCTGTGGCTGCGCTGGATGTGGGGAGTTTTGATTCTCCGCGTGCTTTGGGGCAACGCCATAGAGTTTTTACGTGGACGTTGGCAGTTGATTCCCTTGGCCACGACGGCCTTCACCCTGTTTCTGATGTTCCAGTGGTCGGTCACAATGGAAGGGCGGTACCGCAAGCCCTTGGAGCCGCTTTTGCTAATGAATTTGATCTGGCTGCAATCCCTGCGGCGGCAATGTCGTGATGAGTCATGAATGGGACTTTCTCCACCAAGCTGTGGACCGACGACACGAGGCATTGGGTCAAGAGACTGACGTTTTGTGCTCCACACGCTCTTGCTTGGAGCGTTCTCTCACTGCTAATTTTTTGTTGGCTACGCGTCTTGCCGTGGAGTGGAAATCTGTTGTGGGGCACGCACAATAAACTCTTTGATGTACAGAGGGCGCTTGGGGTGGTTGACGCTTGGCGCGCCGGCTACTGGGATGCCCGTTGGTTTCAGAACTTTGATCTGGGCTACGGTCACCCGTTTCTCCTCTACTACGCGCCGCTCTTCCACTGGATCTCTGGAGGCTTGACCTTGCTCCTTGGCTCGCCAGTGCTGGCGTTGCAGTACAATCTTGCCCTTTGGTTGGTAGTGGGAACGATTGGCATGTACGTGGCCGGCAACCAGCTCTGGAAGCACGCGGCACCCTCGCTCAAGGGATCGTGGGTGCCTGGTTTCGTGTCGGCCTGCGGCTGGCTGATGTCGCCATATCTCATGTGCAACGTGTTTGTGCGCGGCACGCTCAGCGAATTCGCTTCCAGTCAAACTTTGCCTTGGTTGGTATACCTCGCGTTGCGTCATTTTTCCGGGGAAGAAATTTCAAGCGGAACATGTCTGGCAACCGCTGTCGTTTTTTCCGGTGCGATCCTCACCCACAATTTCCTCGGTCTCTGTGCTTTCCTATTCGGTGGACTTCTTCTAGGATTCGCGTTGCTGCGTGCGTTGCTTTTGAAGCAGGCTTTTCACCGGAGGTTTTTGCAAACCGCAGGCAGTTGGTGTGCAGCGATGGCCCTGGCCTTGGCTTGCACGGCATTTTTCTGGATGCCTGCGCTTCTTGATCAGAAGTATGTCAACATTAAACAAATTTTGCTCTACCGATATTCGGATCACTTTCTGTATTGGAGCAATTTAGTTCAACTCAATTTTTGGGGCTATGGTCTCAGTATGCCTGGCCCTCACGATTACATGCCTTTGCATTTGGGCTACGTCTCGTTCGTGGCGGCTTGTAGCGGCGTGACGGCCTTGATGTGTGCTCTACTTAGTCGGCAGTCGCGTCTGGGCTGGATGCTGGCCAAGCTCCTTGGAGCAACCGCAGTCGCCGTACTTGTCACGACTTGGGTCAGTAAACCGATATGGGATCGGTTTTCGCTGCTGCAAAACGGCCAATTCCCGTGGCGTCTGCTTTCCTTCGGTGCGCTGGGATGCTCCCTCCTTCTGCCAAGTTTCTTTGTGGCTCTTGAAGTTTGTGCTGGGATAGAGTTCAAAGAAAAATCTTCCCCTGTATTGTTGCTGATTGTGGCTACTTGTTCTGTTTTTAGTCAAAAGCAATATGGACACGTCAGCTACGTGTTTGCCGTAGCTGATGAGGTGATCAGTCAATCATGGAGGCAATTTTCGGTGACATCCACGGAGCAGGGAGAATACCAGCCGATCTGGAGCGTCGGAAAAACAAGAGGAGAAAATGCTCCTGGCCAAGTGCTTGTGTCCCAAGGTGTGCAAGCAACCCCAGTGCAGGACGGGGCGTCATCAGGAAGTTGGCGGTGGCGAGTGGTAAACACGACCAATACCCCAACGGATGTGCCTGTTGCTCTGAACTATTTTCCTGCTTGGCGGGCTTGGGACCTGACCCGAAAAATACAACTAGAGGTTGCGCCTGAGGAGAACACCGGGTTTTTGAAGATCATCGGAGTTGTGCCAGGAGAGTGTGAGCTGAAACTGTATTTTGCGAATACGCCGGTGCGTCAGGCGGCTTGGGTGATAACGGTCGCCGGGGTGTCGGTCTTTCTGTGGATGGCTGGGCGAGCAGTAGCGCAACGTTGGGCAGGCTTGAAAAGTGGTGCTGGCAATGGCCAGACAGGCTCGGAAACGAAAAAGTTGCCCGCCACCGAACTTTTTTGCTTGCCTGCGCGAGGATTAAGGATACAACTCGTCCCTGAATTACAAATTCCAGGCGGGCGTGACCCGGAGGAGGGTGGCGCTTCTGTCGGTGGGAAGTAGGGAAATCAAACACCATGAAAAGTATCAAGCCATTGTTAGCGTTTATCGTTTGTTTGTGGGCGCTGGCCGTTGTCGCCTACGCCAAACAGGTCGGCCGCGGGCAACGCACTCCGGACAGCAACCGCACAACTAAAGCCATCCTGATGCAGGCGGCCACCTCGTGTGGGGGAACGTCCAGCGGCGATCCGGGCCAGTAGGATCGGCGTCTTGGTGGGCGAATTAGAACAGGGTGCTATGAGGAAGCGTCATCTAGCATCTCGCCTTCTGAAAACGGTGCGCCAGTCGCTGCTGTCGGGTGGCGTGTGCTTGGCCCTCGCCATTCTAATGCTCGCGGGCGAGGCTTCAAGTGGCAGGGCCTGCGGCATCGACTGGCAGCGGCCGGTAAACCACTTTGACGGGGTGGACGAGCAGGGCCACGTCAGCTATTCCGAGCAGATCGGCGAGATGGACTTGGGCAACGAACTCAAACTGCCGTTGTTCATGATCTTCAACTCGGGCTGGGAGGCGAGTTCGCCCTACCTGGGTAAGGGCTGGAACCTGTGTTTGCTGGAAAGTCGCATGGAGCAAGTGGACGAGAACACGTTCAAGCTGGTGCAGCCCGACGGGTGGTATCGCATGTTCGGACGCGGCAAGGCGAGCGACACGGTGTTGGGAGGCCAGGGGGGCTGGAAGGCGGAAATCAAGGGTGACACGATCACGACGTACGCGGACTGCGGCTGGAAGCTGATGTTCAACAAAGGCAAGATTGCCTCGATGACGACGCCCAAGGGGCGCAAGCTGGACTGGGTGTACGAGGG
>CALMVM010000265.1 GCA_937873255.1 uncultured Verrucomicrobiota bacterium
TCCTCGAACACTCCGACGGCAAGAAGGCCACCCCCACCCAGATCGCCGCCCTCATGATCCCCGACGTGCTCTCGGGCGAGAACGAATTCAAGCGCTGGTGGGAATCCGCCAAGAAGAAGCTCAAGGGCGACGGCCGCTTCGTCATCCCGGCCAAGAAAACCGACTTCGTGGAGATGCGCGAGGAATCGGTCGGGCACCACGAGGCGCTGCTGACCCGTTTCCAACAGGCCCGCAAGCTGAAGGACCAACTGAGCGTCCTCGACCAGATTTCCAAGAGCATCGAGGATTTCAAGGCCGAGGCGGGTCCGCTGACCGCCGTGCTGGAGGAAGCCGGCAAATCCGCCACGCGCAACCAGCGCCTCGACATCGACGCGTCGTTCGAACTCCTCGTCACCCGCGACGAGATCGCCGGGGCGGCCGGGCTGCCGGCCAGCGTGACGGAGAACCCGTCGCTGGTGGATTTCATGCGCACCGAGGAGTCCCGCCTGGGCGAGATCATCGGCAACCTGCCCGCCGCCAAGCAGCGTTTCGCGCTGTTCCAGATGCCCGGTGCCCTCGGCGAGGACCGCTGGGTCAACCGCGCGCTGTCGCTGCTGCCCCAGACGCACAACGCCCGTGTCGTCGGCGAGGTCGCGCGGCTGTTCGAATCCAAGGAGCGCGGGGAAGAGATGCGCACCTACCTGGACCGCTCGATCCGCGACTATTCGGTGACGTGTGAGATGCTGCTGTGGCTGTGCAAAGAGCGCGGCGACGCGAAGTACAAGGATTTCGTCAATCAGCGGCTATTTGCGGCGATCCTGTCGGCCATCGAACGCGATTCGCTCAGCGAGATCAAGCGCAGCACCAAGCTGCACGACCTGCTTTCCAGCGACCGCGAACTCATCGGCGAACTGCTCGCCAACGCCACCCACGCCGAACTGCGCACCGCCGCCCGGGCGCTCTTGGCCACCCCGGCGCTGGAGGAACTCGACAAGCGTTCGCTCATGGCGCGGCTCATCAAGCTGCACCCCGATCTGCACACCCTCCTTACTGGCGGCGGCGAGGAAAAACCCACCGCCTTGATTGTCTCCTGGACGAGCCTGGAGCGTCGCAAGTTGGAATTGGACGATCGGGTCAACAAGCAGATCCCCAAGAACATCGAGGAAATCCAGATCGCGCGCGAGTACGGCGATTTGCGGGAGAACTTCGAGTTCAAGGCCGCCAAGGAAATGCAGAGCGTGCTGGCCCGCCGCCGCACCGAACTCGAATACGACCTCGGCCGGGCACGCGGGACGAACTTCGAGAATCCCGACGTGTCGCTGGTTTCCATCGGCACGACGGTCGCGCTCAAGGACGAGGCGACCGGCAAAGGAGAGAAATACACGCTCCTCGGAGCGTGGGACGGCGACCCGGACAAGGGCGTCCTCTCGTATCTGACAACCATCGGCCAAGCCCTGCTCGGCCACCGCGTCGGCGAGACGATCAATCTCCCCGACGAGAGCGGCAGCAACGCCCGCCCGGTCAAGATCGAGTCCGTCGTCGCCTACACCGCGCCGGGGGCGTGAATTTTCGTTGCGTCAGACAAGCGCACAGAAAACCTTGCCTTCTATACGCCATTGACATATAACTCGGACGAATGGAGTTTTCGGAACTTCCTCGTTTCACCAAACGAGTGGCCGAACTTCTGGATGATGGCAGCTATGCTGCCCTCCAGTTTGCGTTGATCGAACATCCTGAAGCCGGAGCGTTGATTGTTCACGGGGTCGGTCTGCGCAAAATTCGTTGGGCCATCGCCGGGCGAGGGAAACGGGGAGGAGTGCGGGCAATCTACTACTGGCAGGCTGCTGATGGGATGATTACCATGGCGGCGATTTACGCCAAAAACGAAAAGGAGAATCTCAGCCCGGCGGAGATCGCCGAAATCAAAAAGGAACTCGGCAGATGAACAAACGGTCTCTCGAAAAGTTAAAGGCGGAAGTCAAAGCGGTCGAGAACGGCGAGCTTACCCCCGGTCGCATCTGGCGCATTACCAAACGTCTGGATGGCACGTATGAACGCGTTCAGTTGGACCCGCACGAATACCGGCTCCGGCAAGCGGCCAAGCGTCAGGCAGCAGACGAGCCGTTGGCTTTGCGCGTGCGCCGGCAGATGGGCGTGTCCCAAGACCAGTTCGCGGCTCTTTTCGGCATCAGCGCCGGGACATTGCGCAACTGGGAACAGAAACGCCGTCAGCCCACGGGAGCAGCAGCGCTCCTCTTGCGCGTGGCCGCGCGGCATCCCGACCTTGTGCGCAGCATCGCCATTAGCTGAGGGAGATTTTACTTAACGCGCCGCCGCGCGTGGTCTACCGTCCGCCCTTCACCGCTACTCCCTGTTTTATGGCCGAATTCACCACCATCGCCGACATCCGCGCCCTGCAAATCCTCGACTCCCGGGGCAACCCCACGATTGAGGTCGAAGTCCTCCTCGACAGCGGCGCGAAGGGCCGCGCCGCCGTCCCGAGCGGAGCGTCCACCGGCCAGCACGAGGCCTGGGAACTGCGCGACGGCGACAAAAAGAAGTATCTCGGCAAGGGCGTGACCAAGGCCGTCACCGCCGTCCACGACGACATCGCCCCCGCCCTGCGCGGCATGGACGCCGCCGATCAGGTCGCGCTCGACAAGGCCCTCATCGAACTCGACGGCACGCCCAACAAAAAGAAACTCGGCGCGAACGCCATCCTCGGCGTCTCCCTCGCCGCCGCGCACGCCGCCGCCGACGCGCTCGACATCCCGCTTTTCAAGTACCTCGGCGGGCCGAACGCCAAGGTCCTGCCCGTGCCGATGATGAACGTCATCAACGGCGGCGCGCACTCGGACGCGCCCATCGACTTCCAGGAATTCATGATCATGCCCAAGGGGCTGCCGACGTTTTCGGAGGCCCTGCGCGCGGGCACCGAGATTTTCCATTCGCTCAAGGCGGTGCTGCACGACCGCGGCCTGTCCACGGCCGTCGGCGACGAGGGCGGGTTCGCGCCGAAGTTCACCAGCGCCGACGACGCGCTCGAAACGCTCTCCAAGGCCATCGACAAGGCCGGCTACAAATTGGGCGGCAACGTGTTCCTGGCGCTCG
>CALMVM010000266.1 GCA_937873255.1 uncultured Verrucomicrobiota bacterium
CCGCTGGTATCATCCCGTCACCGGTGATCGCCTGCTAACGCTACGCGTCTCGTCACTCCCTCCCGCCCCTGTCCCCGGCCGGGCGGTGTGGTTGTCTAGATCCCACAACAGCCAGTCGTCGTTGGTCACGTAGCGTTTGAGTTTGTTGTCCCACCGCTTGGGCACTTCGCGCACGAGCGATTCGAGGTACGGAAAAAGCGGCTGCCGGGGCGGATGCCGTTCTTCGGCGGCGTCCATCGGGATCTTCTCCCACCCGAATTTCTCCCGGTATGGCGCGAAGCCAAAACCGTCGAAAAACGTCCCGCCGATCAGCGGCATGTACCACAGGCTCGGGATGCCGCGTGGGTTGGGCTTGACGGGCACCTCCGCTTCCAGGCGCTTGAGCAGTTCGAGCCCCGCCGGGTCGTCGCGCAGGTGTTCGCGCAACGCGTCCACCGCCGGGAATTCCACCGCCGGACTCACGAACAACACCGGCTTGATCTGCAGTCGAGTCAGGATGATCTCGTGCGCCGTGACCACGCTGTAGATGTTCGTCGGCACGTACGCAATCGTGAAGTCGCTCGTGTCCACCATGCGCAGGTCGATGTGGAGCGTTTCCCAGAATTGTTCCGCGCACTTCGCCCGCGCCTCGTCGCCCGCCTGCCCGGGCTCGAACGTCCAGTTGTCGCGCGAGTCAATCGTCTTGATGTCCTCCAGACCGTACTCCTCCAGGCCGCGCACGTTCGGCTTGAACCACGGGTCGAATACCGTCGCCTCCAGGTGACGCAAAAAGTCGCCCACGCGGTTGCGCCAGCCGAGTTTTTTTTCGTCGGCGCGCGACGCCACGAAATCCATCGGCCCCGAAAGGTACACGCGTGCTCCGCGCAGGTGGTTCTGCTTGGACATGATGACGCCCACCTTGGGCATCCGTCCGCGCGTTGACAAGCCCCGAACTCGATGCAAACGCCGCTTGCCGTCCGGCCGGGTTTTCGCTTTGTTGTGTTCCCTTCTTTTTTCGTGAACGATTCCCGGACCTACACCGTTTATTTCGGCGGCGAACTTTTCAGCACCAAGCATCTCCTCGGCAACGCGGTCCTCGCCGAGGCGATCCGCCGGCGGTCGGACGGGCGTTTCCTGCCCTTGATGCCGCAGGTTTTGGAGCAGCGCGACACTACCGCGCAGGCGATCCGCGACCAGGATATCCGCGCGCTGCTTTCCTGCGACCTGGGATTGTTTCACTACGACGGACCCGAACTCGACGCCGGCACGGTGGTCGAGTTCATGCTCGCCAAATTCGCGGATATCCCAGCGGTGCTATTGCGCACGGATTTTCGCGGCAGCGGGGAAATCTCGATCAGCGGCGAGCCGTGGAATTTGATGACGAGTTTTTACCCGCGCACGATATCGGTCGTGCTGGACGCGATGGTGATGTTCCAACAGGGTCTGGAGCGGCCGACGCCGTTGTTTCCCGGAGCCGCTCCCGCGCTGGATGGCGAAGAACCGCTCGGCCTCGTGGCAGCGCACAAAATGGTCGAGCAAACGGCCGACGCCGTGATTGCCGCGCTGGATCGATTGCGGACGATACCTCCGGTGCTGCCGGAAAATTTGCGCGAGCCCGTTTACCAGTGGCTGTCGATGATGCCCGGCTTCAAGAACGCTCCGCGGGAAATTTCCGCCGAACTGCTCGCCCTTTGCGCGAGGAAGCGGGAAAAGGGTCTGCTATAATTTCGCGGATAGCTTCTGCGTTCAATACTTCGGCGAGCGCACGGTGCCGCTATCGAGCGAGGTCTGTCGTTTTGCCCGAATGCGAGTGGCGGTCTCGCCGACCATCTCGTCCAGCAACAACCGCAGGTGGCTGCCCGCACGGTAATCCGCCGGCGCGATGTGCCGTACGCGGTCGGCATGCGCGGTGAGTTGATAACACTTGCGAAACGCCGCCCGCGTCGGGTCGTCGGGATTATACACCGCCACCGCCTGCCCGCCCTGTTTGCGGATGACGTTGAAACACGGGATATCCGTCGGGCCGTCGCCGACGTAGATCATATTTTCGAACGGCACGGGCCGCAGGTCGTCGTCCATGTGGTCGTTCACGTCCTCGCTCAGATCGAGCAGCCCTTTATTGACCCGAAAAAGGAACTGTGTTTTCTGAGTGTGCGAGATCACGCGCTTGGGGAACGTGATCCTCCCGGAATTATCCTCCGCGTACTCGCAACCGAACACCGCGCGCACGTGCCGCATCAATTGGCTGCCCTCGATCACCGCCTTCAACCCGCTGCTGATGATATAGAACTCCACCCGGATTCCCAGCGCGATATCCTCCGACGAAAGTAGTCCCCGCTCGAACTCCTCGAACATCTCCGGCAACCCCGGGTAGAAGGTGAGCTTAGCGCCGAGTTCGCGCAGTTGGGCGTTGGAAGGCCGGTCGAGGTCGAGCGTGTCGAGCAAGACCTTCATGTAAGCCAGTTCGCTGTCGTAACTGTCGTGATTGACGAGATCCTGGCAGCGCGTCCAGAACCGCTCGGGATCGATGCCGAACGCAGGGAACAACACCTCGTCCTGCATGTAGTACGGCGAGAGCGTCTGATCGTAGTCGAAGATCAGGGCGATGAGATTTTGCGGCACGGACATAGGGAAAGATCGTCGGCGGCAATCGGACGGTGAAATGCTGAGAATGGAAGGACTAATTTGCTTCGCGGTACGCACGGACGGACATTCGCTTCAGCGGGTAGTTGAAAACAACTCCCGTTTCATGGCTTCTGACCGTGAGGACGACCCGGGTTCCCGGCTTGCCGCGCATCCGCTTGATGAATTCGTTGAACGCGAGGTCGGCAGTTCCCTTGTCGTCGATGGCGAGAATGGCGTCGCCCGGTTTGATGCCCGCTTCATCGGCAGGGGTGTGTTCGAGCACCTGGGTGATGAGTCGGCAATCCTCCTGATTGGCGATCATGCAGCCTGTCATTCCAAAGTCCTCTCCGTCATCCTGCGCGAGGATCGGAGAAACCAGGATCAGCCACAGCAAAACGGCGAGGAGATGACGCATGATAAAATAATCCGGCGCGGTTGGATTTACCCGCCTGAATTGCGAATACTATCCGCGAGATTGCCCGGTTAGGCAAAGAAAGCTCGTCAGTCGATCCACTTGACGTTAACCACCGTTCCACCGGCCGGGGCAGGCTGGATGGGTTTGCCTATCGGTGGATGGCCATAAAGATCGCTTCGTTGGTCGCCGGCGACGGGAGAGAGATTTCACCGCCCTTTTGCGTGAACGCCGCCACCGCGTCGCGGATCGCCTCGCGCGCGGAGATGGCGAGCATCAACGGTGGTTCGCCGACGGCCTTGCTGCGTCCGACGGTCTCGACGGGCGCGGAGTCCGCGAAGAACTTCACTCGAAAGTCCGTCGGCGCATCGCTGATCGCCGGAATTTGGTACGTGCTCGCGCCGTGCGACTGGAGTCGCCCCTGCGCGTCCCAGCGTAAATCCTCGCACGTCACCCAACCCAACCCTTGCACGTATCCCCCTTCGATCTGACCGCGATCCACGCCGGGATTCAGCGAGGACCCCACGTCATGCAAAATATCCACGCGGCGAACCTGGTGCATGCCGGTCGCGCCGTCGATCTCGACTTCCGTCACCGCCGCGCCGCACGCATAATAGTGGAACGGCCTCCCCTGGCCCGCCGCCCGGTCCCACTGCAAGCCCGGCGTTCGATAATATCCCTGCGCGGACAGACTCACGCGCTCCATGTACGCGCGGTCCACGACTTCCATGTATTCGACAATCTCGTCGGTCTTGTCCGTCACGAAAACCGCGCCGTTTTCAAATCGCACCCGTTCCTCCGTGATCGTGTCGTCGCCGAATCGTTCCTTTAACATCGTCACCGCAAACGGAAGCAATCGCGCGCGCAATTGTCGGCAAGCATCCTGCACCGCCATGCCGTTGAGGTCCGATCCGCTCGAAGCCGCCGTGGCCGAGGTGTTCGGCACCTTGTCGGTCGCGGTCGTCATCAGGCGGATGCGCTCGGGCGGCAGACCGAGTTCGCGCATGGCGACGCCGAGGATTTTGGTGTGCAAGCCCTGGCCCATCTCCGTGCCGCCGTGATTGACTTGCGCCGTTCCGTCGCGGTAGAGCAGGACCAGCGCGCCCGCCTGATTGTAAGCCGTGTAGGTGAAGCTGATACCGAACTTCACCGGCGTGATCGCCAACCCGCGCTTGACCCCGACGTGCGCTTCGTTCCAACGCTTGATCTCCTCGCGCCGCGCGTCGAATTCCGAACTTTTCTTCAGTTGCCGCCAGAGCGCAGGCAGGCGGAAATCACCGATTTCCTCGCCGTAATGGGTGGTGTTCGTCTCGCCGCGTCCATGGTAGAAATTATGTTCGCGTACTTCCTCCGGCGGTCGTCCCACCCGGCGCGCGACGCGGTCGATAATTTCCTCGATGACTAACATTCCCTGCGGACCGCCGAAGCCGCGAAACGCGGTGTTGGAAGCGATGTTAGTTTTTGCCACCCGTCCACTAACTTCAATATCGGGAATATAGTAGGCGTTGTCCACGTGGAACATCGCGCGATCGGTCACGGGCATCGAAAGATCGAGCGACCAGCCGCCGTTGGAAACGAGGTCGCATTTCAACGCGAGGATTTTGCCCGCGTCATCGTAGCCGACCTGGAATTTTGCCAGGAACGGATGCCGCTTGCCCGTCATGCGCATGTCCACGTCGCGGTCGGTTTGCACACGCACGGGACGGCCGGTTTTCAGGGCTGCCACTGCCGCCAACGCGGCCCAGGCGTTCCCCTGCGTTTCCTTGCCGCCGAATCCACCGCCCATGCGCGGAGCCTGCACGACGATGCGGTGGCGCGGCAGGCCAAGCACCTCGCCGACAATCGTCTGGATCTCGCTCGGGTGCTGCGTTGACGAGGCGATGAGCACGTTGCCATCGCCGTCGATCTCCGCCCAGGCGGCCTGCGTTTCGAGATAAAAATGTTCCTGCCCGCCCAACTCGAACTCGCCATCCATCCGATGCGGACTTTTTTCCAGGCCCCCGCGCCAGTCGCCACGCCGCACGTAGTTGGCGTCGGTATGGTAACTCTCCGCTGCCATCGCGTCGTGAATCGTCACAATGGCGGGCAGCGGTTCGTATTCGACTTCGATCAGTTTCGCGGCTTCGCGGCAAATCTCTAGCGTATCGCCGACGACCAGCGCGACCAGATGCTGATGATAGAGGACTTCTGTCTCCGCGAACAAGGTTTCGTCCTTGCGGCTGACCCCGACGTTGTTATGCCCCGGCACGTCCTCGGCCAGCAACACCGCGCGTACGCCCGGCATGGCCCGCGCGTGGGTCACGTTGCGCCGGATGATCCGCGCGTGCGCGTGCGGCGAGCACACGGGCCACACGTCGAGCATCGGGCGGCGTTGCGCGGTGTCGTCCACATACTGCGCGCGGCCGGTGACGTGCCCCACGCTGCTTTCGTGCGGCAGCGCGCGGGAATCGGATTCCACTTTCCAGTCAGTATCGCTCACAAAATCTCCGCGCACATCCTGCGGACCCGATTCACCGCGCACGAATTTCTCCCACAACCCCCGCACCACCCCACGCCGATATTCGGCGCTCCCGCGACGGTCCGTGAGCGGGGTGAACTCCTCGCCGAGCACGGC
>CALMVM010000267.1 GCA_937873255.1 uncultured Verrucomicrobiota bacterium
CGGAGGGATGAGACCGACAACCGTTCGACGGATAACACGGGGACATCCCCAACCACGAGAGTAGCGGAGATTGACCCGGCGTCGGCGGCCGCCGTCAACGGCACCCTCAGTCTCACGTGGATCATGCTCGATGCCTCCGGCGGAATTACGTTACGCTGACAGCCGATGCTGCCAACACCAATGCCGCCGGTTTCAATTACATCGGTGTCCTGCAAGGTCAGCGCGGTCCCGGAGCCGGGAACCACGGCGTTGTTGTTGATCGGTGCAGCGGGCATGATAGGCGGGTGGAGTTTGCGCCGCCGCCGAGCGTAGAAGGCGGTGGTCCGGGGGAGCTTGCCCGGGACGCGTTATGCCCCGAAGCGTGCCTTAACCAAGGTGAGGCCTTGGCGATATTTCATCCTGCATGCTCCCCTGTGCGGGTGGCGAAAACCTAGAGCGGCGCTCATTTGCGCCAGCCATATCGCCGTTTTGAAGCGCCAACGGCGCGGCCTCAATGCTAGCCCGGGGCTGACGGACACGACCCGGAGGGTTCAAACATCGCGGATGCCGAGGCGGCGCTGAATTTCCTCCAGGGGGACGCCCTTGGTCTCGGGGACCATCGTGATGATCCAGAGGAGCTGGAGGACCATCATCCCGCAGAAGAAGCTGAACACGTAACCAGGCGCGAATTTCTCGACCATCGTGGGGAAGTACGTCGTCAGCAGCGCCGCGAACACCCAGTGCGTGCCGCAGCCGAACGCCTGACCGGCGGCGCGGAAGCGGTTGGGGAAGATTTCCGAGATCAGCACCCAGATCACGGTGCCCTGGCCGATGGCGTGCGAGGCGATAAAGGCGAAGATGCACGGCGGCACCACGGCGTAGTGCTGCGTGAAGAACGCCCACGCGCACAGGCCCAGCGAGACGATGTACCCGATGCCACCGATGGTCAGCAGTGTGCGGCGTCCGAGACGGTCGATGAGGCCGAGGCCCACGAAGGTGAAGATGAGGTTCGTGACGCCGATGCCCACGGATTGCAGGAGGGCGGCCTTGGTGCCCAGGCCCGTCAGTTCGAAGATACGCGGGGCGAAGTAGAGCACGGCGTTGATGCCCGAAAGCTGGTTGAAGAAGGCGACCAGGAACGCCAGCAGGAGCGGCACCCGCAGCCGCCACGACCAGAAGCCCGACGCGGCGTCGGCGTGCTGCTCGGTGGCGCTGGCCGTCATGGCGTCGGCCTCGGCCGCAAGGTCGGCTTGGGAAGCCGTCGGGTTGATGAGCGCGAGCACGCGCAGGCCGGCGGCGCGGTCGTCCTTGCGCGTGAGCAGCCAGCGGGGGCTTTCCGGCAGGGTCAGGCACAAGACGGCGTAGACGACCGAAGGAAACGCCGCGATGCCGAGCATCCAGCGCCAGGCATTTTCGCCGATGCCGCTGAGCAGGGCATTGGAAACGAAGGCGATGATAATGCCGAAGACGATGTTGAACTGGAACATCGCCGTCAGCCGTCCGCGATGCGCCGGCGGGGCGATCTCGGAAATGTACAGCGGGGCGGCGACCGTGGACACGCCGATGCCGATGCCTCCCAAAAAGCGCGCCGCGATGAAGGAATACACGTCCCACGCCAGGCCGCAGCCGACCGCCGAGATGATGTAGAGCACGCCGATCCAGAACAACGTCGGTTTGCGCCCGAGCTTGTCCGTGGGCCAGCCGCCGAACAGCGAGCCGAGCACCGTGCCGTAGAGCGCCGCGCCGAGGGCGATGCCGTGCATCCCGGCGCTCAGATGCCAGAGCGACTGGATCGTTTTCTCCGCGCCGGAGATCACGACGGTGTCGAAGCCGAAAAGAAAGCCCGCCAGCGCCGAGGTGACGGCCCAGAAGAAGAGCCGCCCGCTCATCGGCGTGCGCAGTTCGGGAGAGGACTGGAGGGTGGAACCGGTGCCGGTGGAGACAGGAGTGTGCATGGGGGTGGTCGGAAGGCGAGGCGTAAAGATATAGATCAATGCGGAACGGGGCGTCGAGCAATAAAAGAGCCGGGTTCAGCGCGTGGCAAACAAGCGTTGCACGGTCCAGTACAGCGCGACGACCGCGATGCACGCCGAGAGCGGATAAACGACGGCGACACGGTAGCGCGGCCATTGTCTCAACAGGCCGACCGTGGCAAAGGCGGCGAGAATGACGGTGAGCTGACCCAGTTCCACGCCGAAGTTGAAGCCGACGAGGGCAGTCAGGAAATCGCGTCGCGGCAGGCCCAGGGCGGTCAGGGCGGTGGCGAAGTCCAACCCGTGGACGAGTCCGAACCCGAAGACGACCACGGTACGGCCGGTGTGCAGTTCGCGGACAAACAGGTTTTCCACGGCCACGACGGCGATGGACAACGCGATCAGCGGCCCCACGACGAACCCCGGCAAATGCACGCCCCCGAAGAGCGAAAGACCCAGCGTGATCGAATGCGCCACGGTGAAAACGGTGGTCTGGACGAACAAAGGGCGCAGCCGGGGGCTCAACAGGAACAGACCAAGCACGAAGAGAACGTGATCCAACCCGCCCGGCAGGATATGGCGGAAACCCATTTCGACGTAGCCTTGCAGGGCCGCCCAACGCGGCGCGGGGGCAGGAGGGGGCTTGGCCGGATCGAGCCGGATCGGCAGAGAGGTGGAAAACGCGCCCGCTTCGACGGGTTCGGCGGAGGGTTCCTCGCCGGGCCGTTCGACTGTCAGGATGACTTGGTCGAAGATCGCCGGGAAACGGATCGCCACGGAACCCGCGCCGGCTGGCAGGCTGCCGGTCATGGTCACCGGCAGCGCGACGGGCAGCACCGGATCGTGCGTGTTGCGCCAGGCGAGCACTGCCGCAGCGTCGGGAAAATCGACGGATTCCGCGTTGCCCTGGCCCCGGTCGGTCCTCAGGATCAGGCCGCGCTGGAAGCGGTCCCTGGCATCGGCGAGCCTCGTTTCGAGTTCGGTGCGCGGGCCGTCGAGGAGGGCTTCCATGGGCGCATTGCCGATGCGCGCGGAAGTGTCGTTGAGCGCGAAGGCGAGGGTGTCGAACTGCATGACCAGACGGAACCGGCCGTCCGGTTCGACGCTGACCTGCGCCGCCGTGAGATACGCCGGATGGGCCGAAGCGGTCGAGCCCCCGCTCATGCCCGCCAGCCACGCCGCGCAACCGGCCAGCAGCCATGCGCCGAGGCGGGAGCGCATTTTCCAGCGGCGGGACGTTCGTGGAGGGATGTTCATCCGTGGTCCGATGATTGACCGGGCGACCCCGCTATGATATACGTCGCCGCATGGTCATCAAACGGAAGAAGGGGGCCGCGACCTTCCGACGGTGGATGCTCGGCCTGTCGTGTGTCCTGGCACCATCCATCGCCAGCGCGCACACGGAAGCCGGCGCGGTCGGCGGGTTCGTCGGAGGATTCGTCCATCCGCTGACCGGCCTGGACCACATCGCGGCGATGGTGGCGGTCGGTTTGTGGGGAGCTTATCTCGGCGCGCCGGCCATGTGGTTGCTGCCGGTTATCTTTCCGATGGTGATGGCGTTCGGCGGCGCGCTGGGTGTGCTCGGCGTGCCCTTGCTAGGGGTGGAGTTCTGCATCGCGCTTTCCGGGATCATGCTCGGGCTGGCGGTGGCGTTCGCCGCCCGGCCCCCGCTCCGGGTCGCCGGGGTGATGGTCGGCTTCTTCGCGATCTTCCATGGGCACGCGCACGGTACGGAAT
>CALMVM010000268.1 GCA_937873255.1 uncultured Verrucomicrobiota bacterium
CCGTCGGACGATGCCGGCGAGGCGGGGGATCATCAGCGCAGCCCGTCACGAGACACCCGCCCGCCAGGGCGAGGCAGGTCAATTGGAAGAGTTTCATTCGTTTGGATGAACCGTCGGAAACGATTGGAGTTGCGCGGACGCTTCCGCTAGAACTGCGTTTCCCCGATGCGACGCGCCATCTACCCCGGCAGTTTCGATCCCGTGACCAACGGCCATCTCGACGTGATCGAGCGTGCCGTGAAGCTGTTCGACGAGGTCATCGTCGCCGTCGCGGCCAACAGCCAGAAACAGGCGCTTTTCACCTTCGAGGAACGCCAGGAACTCCTCCGGCAAACGACCACCGTCCACGCCGGCCACCTGCGCATCGTGCGGCTCGACGGCCTGCTGGTCGATTACGCCCGGCGGGAGGGAGCGACGGCCATCGTCCGGGGGTTGCGGGCGGTGTCGGACTTCGAGTTCGAGTTCCAGATGGCGCTGATGAACCGCAAGCTCGAAGGCAGCGTGGAAACCATCTTCCTCATGCCCAAGGAGGATTACACGTACCTGAGTTCGCGCATCACCAAGGAAATCGCCCGGCTCGGTGGCGACGTGAGCAGTTTCGTGCCAAATTGCGTGTCCGCCGCGCTCCGGGCCAAATACCCGCTCGCGGCACCCGCGCCATGAAAATCCACCAGCGACAGATCCCCGACGACGGGCTGCACATCGAAGGCGAGGAACCGGCGGAAGTCCTCGACCTGCCGAAGACCGATGGTCTGCGCGCGCTGACCCCGCTGCGCTATTCGCTCGACCTCGGCATGAGCGCCGATGGCATCTGGGCGACCGGCGAGCTGGCCATCGACCTCGAACTGCATTGCGTGCGCTGCCTGGAAGCGTTCGAATACCCGCTGGAAGTCAGCGAGGTGGCCCTCGAAATGGAGCGCCCGACAACCGAAACCGTGGACTTGACGCCGCAGCTAAGGGACGATATCCTCCTCGCCTTGCCCGCCTACCCGCATTGCGACTGGTCGGGCGAGCGAGTTTGTCCGGCGACGGTGCCGTCGGCGGAAGGGGCTGTCCCGCTTGGACAAAGCGACGGTCGCGGCGAACCCGAACCTCCTTCCGCATGGTCCACGCTCGACCAACTGAAAACACCGCCCCGTCCGTCCTGAATTTCGTTAACCAACCGCTGTCCTATGGGAGTCCCCAAACGTAAAACCTCGAAGATGCGCCTGCGCACCCGCCGCGCCGCCAACCGTTGGCACGCGCCGAAGCTCGGCAAGTGCCCGCAATGCAGCAGCGCCGTGCTCGGGCACATCGCCTGTCCGTCCTGCGGCTACTACAAGGGTCGGCAGGTGTTGACCATCGAGGCCTGAAGATTCCGGGCCGCGGGATTCGCGCGATGAACGACGGCTGCCGGGTTCCGTGGGTTTCGCGGCGCGGGCGGGTGGTGTCCGTTCGCGCCCGGTGCCGCGCGATTCTCAGACCAAAATGAGAGTGGCCCTTGATGCGATGGGCGGGGACCATGCCCCGCGCAACATCGTCGAAGGCGCGGTGCTCGCGCTGGAAGCCTACCCGCATCTCAGCAAGCTTTATCTGGTCGGCGACCAGGCAGCGGTCGAAGGGGAGTTGAAGCGTCTCGGCTGCACGGATGCGCGCGTGGAAATTGTTCATGCCACGCAGGTCGTGAACATGGGCGACGAGGCCATCTCGTCGGTGCGCAAGAAAAAGGATTCGTCGGTCAGCCGTGCCGTCGATCTCGTCAAGAAGGGCGATGCTGACGCCATCGTCAGGGCGGGCCACACGGGAGCGGCGGTCGCGGCGAGCACGATCAAGCTGCGGCTTTTGCCGGGCATCGACCGCGCGGGCATCGCCTCGACGATCCCGACGGAGAGCAATCTTTTCGTGCTGATCGACGCCGGGGCGAACCCCGACGCGAAGCCGATCCACCTGTTGCAATACGGCATCATGGGGTCCGTTTATTCGCGACATGTGCTCGGCTACAAAAACCCGACCATCGGCCTGCTGAGCATCGGCACCGAGGACAACAAGGGCAGCGAATCCACGAAGGAAGTCTTCAAGATGCTCAAGGCGAGCGGGCTGAACTTCCGGGGCAACGTCGAGGGCCACGATCTGTTCGAGCATCCCGTGGAAGTCGTACTCTGCGAGGGATTTTTGGGAAACGTCGTCCTCAAGAGCGTCGAAGCCCTGGCGCACGCGATCTTCTCGTGGCTGAAGAACGAACTGAAGAAGAACCCGTTGCGCATGGCCGGCGCGGCGCTGGCGCGGGGGGCGTTCAAGAGCATCCGCAAGAAGACCAACGTGGACGAATACGGCGGCAGCGTCCTGCTCGGCGTGGACGGCATTTGCATCATCGCGCACGGGTCCAGTTCGGCGCTGGCGATCAAGAACGCGATCCGCGTCGCGCTGGAAAGCATCGACCAGCAGATCAATCCGCACATCGTCGAGGAAATAAAGAGTTACTATGCCAAGCACCCCGACCCCCAACCCGGCGACGCCAGCCAGGCCGCCTGAAGCGTCCGTCGGCAACCGGCCGTCCGGTGTGTCGGTGCTCGGCACGGGCAGTCACCTGCCGGCCCGGGTGATGACCAACGCGGACCTCGAAAAGATCGTCGAGACCAGCGATGAGTGGATCACCTCGCGCGCCGGCATCAGGGCAC
>CALMVM010000269.1 GCA_937873255.1 uncultured Verrucomicrobiota bacterium
GGCGGGTACGGCGGCTTGCATGGAATCGGAAAAACGTCGGCACCTACCCTGACGGAGCAGAACCCCCCGGCTATTCAAAAAGTTTGACGGTATCTGGCGCGGCCAGCCTGTGTTTCTGCGCAAACACGCGGCTTCGCTCAAGTTTATTCGTGAGATTTGAAGAACCGGACGGGTGGAACGTCTGAAACGCGGAACGCGGAACCCGGAACGTGGAACTACCGAAATCTCCAAGCTCCGAGCGACACATCCGCCCGCGCCGTTTGACGAACCACCGATCTTGCCGTCTTTCTTCTGCGGTTCCGATTTCCGCGTTCCGAGTTCCGAGTTTATGATTGATTCCGATTTTCGCTGGGCCACCGGCGTCGAGTGCTCGTTCATCCCCCACCTGGGCATCGACCAATACAAATGGACCCAGCACGACCGCTTCTGGCAGCAGGACTTCGCACTCATCGGCCGCGACCTCGGCTGCAAATGGCTGCGCTACGCCCTGCCCTGGCACGAGATCGAACGTCAGCCGGGCCAGTACGACTGGACGTGGTTCGACGCGCGGCTCGCGCTGTTCGAGGAACTCGGCATCAACCTGATGCTCGACCTCGCGCACTTCGGCACGCCGACGTGGCTGCCGGACGCCTTCGCGGACCCGGATTTCCCGTCGGCGCTGGAGCGGCTTGCCCGGGCGTTCGGCGAACGCTACGCCGGCCGCGTGCCGTGCGTGTGCCCGATCAACGAGCCGCTCATCACCTCGCTTTTTTGCGGCGACATCGGCCTGTGGCCCCCGTACGGGCACGGGTTGAACCGCTACATCACGACCCTCTCGCGCGTCGGGCAGGGCTTTTGCCGCGCGGTGAAGGTGCTGCGCGAGACGATGCCCGGCGTCGAAATCCTCGTCTGTGATTCGCTGGAAGTCGCCGTGACGTACGAGGATTCCGGCCCCGAGACGAGTCCTTTCCTGCGCGAAACCCTCCGCGACGACGTGACCCGCCGCATGCACCGCCGCCACATCGTCACCGATCTCGTGCAAGGGCGCATCGACCACGCCCACCCGCTGCTCCCGTGGATGCAAAAGTCCGGTTTCTCGGACTACGACTGCCAGTGGTTCCTGAAGCACCGGGCGAGCATCGATATCATCGGGCTGGATTACTACGAACACACCGAGGTCGAACTCTACACGACCCCCGAGGGATATTACCGCCAGCGCAGCCTCAAGCCGCCGCTTGGGCTTTATCAGGCCGCGCAGGATTACTGGACGAAGTATCACATCCC
Source organism: uncultured Verrucomicrobiota bacterium (assembly GCA_937873255.1). GTDB lineage: Bacteria > Verrucomicrobiota > Verrucomicrobiia > Chthoniobacterales > SZAS-18 > CAHJWO01. Next base: position 1,264 of record CALMVM010000269.1, read on the forward strand.
ACTCATGGTCACGGAGACCAGCGCGGGCGGCGGCGACGGCGACAAGATCGCGTGGCTGGAAAAGAGCGTCAACGACGTGCGCCGGTTGCGCGCGGAGGGTTTCCCTGTCATCGGCTACACCTGGTGGCCGGTCATCGACCATCTCGATTGGGACGGGGCGCTGCTGCACCAGACCGGGCACATCCACCCGGTCGGCATTTACCGGCTCGAACGCGGCCCGGGCGGCAAGCTCGAACGCCGACCTACCGGCCTGCGTGACGCCTACCAGGCGCTCATCGACGGCGGCAACGACACCGCCGGCCCGCTCGTGGAAACGGACCTCCAGCGCGAGCAGCGCCAGGCCCGCGCGGCGTTCCGGCAGGCGACCGGTCCGGTGAAGCTCGGCTGGCCGGTCGTCGCCTTCGGCCCCGCGCCGAAGCACCACCAACTCCCCTCCCGCAGCGAACACCTGTTCCGCGAGATGTCGCGGCGGCGGCGTATTCTCTACGTCGAGGAACCGATCTGGGACGAGGGCGAGGAACACGGCCGCGCCGGCCTGCACTTCTACCCGCTGCACCCCAACCTCTTCAACCTGAGCCTCCACCTGCCGGCCGCGTTGGAGCACGACAAGAAAGCCGCCTGGAACGAATGCGGCCGCCTCCTGGCCGAGGCCCTGGCGGAACCGCCGCTCGCGGGGAACTTCGACGGGGCCGTCGCATGGTACGGCGGCAATCCGGATGCGGCGTTGATCTACAGGGACACGCTGCCGAACACGCGGGCGACGGTTTACGATGCCGCTGACCGCACACCCGACGCGGCCCTTTGCGCGCGGGCAAATCTCGTGTTCACCGCCAGCGAGGGCGCGCATGCGCTCGCGCCGGGGAGCATCTACCTGCCGCCGGGAGTGGAGGCGCGGCATTTCGCGCGTGCGCAGAGCCACCGCGTGGCCGTGCCCAACGACATGAATTTCGTCCCCCGGCCCGTGCTCGGGTACTTCGGCACGGTGGACGAGCGGCTCGACTACGACCTGATCGCCGCCCTGGCCGACGCCGACCCGAACTGGAGCCTCGTCATGGTCGGCCCGGTCGAGCGGGTCAACCCCGAGTCGCTGCCCCGGCGCGCGAACATCTTCTGGCTCGGCCGCCGTCCGTACGGCGAGATGCCCGATTACGCGCACGGCTTCCAGGTGGCGATTGCGCCGTTCGCGGTCAACGACGCGACGCGCCTGCACCGTCCGGCCAAGCTGGGCGAATACGTCATGGCCGGCCGGCCGGTGGGTTGCACGGACTTGCCGGAGGCGCGGAGCGAGGATTTCGCCGGGGCGGTCGCGCTGGCCGGCACGCGCGAGGAATTCATCGAAGCCTGCAAACGCGCGGTCCACGGCGCGGACCACGAGGCGATCCAACGCGTCCGTCGCGCCTGGGCGGGCCGTTCGTGGAAACGGGTCGCGCGCCGGATGGAAGCGGAGGTCGAAGCCGTCGTGGCGAAGAAATAGCTCTCCCTTGCCGTCATTTATCGAGGGTCAGTAACACCCATGCCGCGCATCGAATTGCTCACCACGATCCACGCCCCGGTCGAGCGCGTGTTCGACCTCGCCCGCAGTCTCGATTTGCACGCCGCTTCCACGGTCGGCACCGGCGAGCGCGCGGTGGCGGGCAAGACCACCGGGCTGTTCGGTCCCGGCGACGAGGTGACTTGGCAGGCACGTCATCTCGGAGTCTGGCAACGGCTCACCAGCCGCATGAGCGGATACGACCGGCCCCGGCACTTCCGCGACAGCATGGTGCGCGGGGCGTTCCGGCGGTTCGACCACGACCATTATTTCGCGGCGGCCGGGTCGGACGCGACGGTCATGCGCGACGTGTTCGACTTCGATTCGCCGCTGGGTCCGCTCGGCCAGCTGGCGAATTTTCTATTCCTGACCCGTTACATGCGAAAATTCCTGATGATCCGCAACGCCACGCTCAAGGCCGTCGCCGAGTCTTCCGACCGCTGGCAACCGTATCTTTTAATTGATTCGTAAGAGCGGCCTGGCCCGCTTCCGGCTCCTTGCGCATGGCGCGGGCCCGTGTGGCGGAACGCGCGGGCCGACGCGCCGGGACCACCACGTCGGTAATACGCAAAGTATGCACGGTGCCGGCTTTCAAGTGCGCAATAAAACCGTTGACCGCCTCAAGCAGTTTGGCCGCATTAAAGGGTAATACGGGCCGTTTGATCGAGTTCTTGTTCCTGGTCTTCATGAGATTGCGAATTCCTTCCGAGATCAACTGCAAGATCGCACCGCAGACGGGCGAGCCAACGATCTACCCGCGTGTGGAATTAATCAGAAAACTCCATGTAGTCATTCGGGAAGGTTGCCATTCCCGGCCTTCCAAGGCATGATGAACCTATCCCCACGATGTCCAAACAAGACTCGATCATCAGCGAAGGCACCGTCACGGAAGTGCTGCCCGGCACGATGTTCCGCGTGGACCTGCCCAACGGCACCAACGTCCTCGCCCACATCTCGGGCAAGATGCGCAAGCACTTCATCCGCATCGTCCCCGGGGACAAGGTCAACGTCGAGTTGTCGCCCTACGACCTGTCCAAGGCGCGGATCACCTTCCGCGAGAAATAAGCGTCCCCGCCACCGGTCGCGCCCACCGGGCGGAACGGTTTTTTTGCGCGTTTCGCCCCCGGGGATACGCACACCGCGCGCCCGGTCCGCGAATGTATGGGAGCAACCACTCTCCAACTTTCCCAAATCCATATGGCTGACGAAACCTCCTCTTCCCACGACGCCGACGAAAAGCTCAAGCAGAGCCAGTCCCACTTCCAGCAGGCGACCGGTGACCTGAAATCCGCCGCCAGCGCGAAGCTCGACGATCTCAAGGGCAAGGCCAGCGACCTCAAGGATGCCGCCAGCGCCAAGGTGGACGACCTCAAGGCCACCGCCTCCGCCAAGGCCGACGAATACCGTGCCGCCGCTTCCGCCAAGGCCGAGGAACTCCGCGGCAAGGCCGAGGAAGCCTGGGGCGAAGCCAAAGTGAAAGCACGCACCTTCCAGGAAGACGGCGAGGAATACGTCCGAGCCAACCCGACGCGCGCCGTCCTGATGGGCCTCGGCGCGGGTTTCGTCCTCGGTTTGATCCTGCGCAAATAACCGACCGCGCCGGCTCCCCCCCCCTTCGGCTGGCGCAACGTTTATCCGATGGCGTACAACAATCCGCAACCGCCGCCCGAGCCGAACGCGCCCGGGCTGCCCGAGAGCATCCGGCTGATGCTCGCCTCGGCGGCGGGATATCTGCATGCCCGCTTCGAGTTACTGAGCCTGGAGGCGAAGGACGCGGGGGGAAACTACGTCAAGCTTGCCATCGTGCTGGTTTGCGCGGTGCTGTTCCTGCTGGGCGGGCTGCGGTTTTTGGTGAGGGCGGCGGTGTACGCCGTCGCGGCGATTTTCAGCTTCCGGTGGGGGTGGGTTTTCCTGGGCTTCGGCGTGCTCTCGGTCGCGTTGACGGCGGGGCTGGCGCTCGTGGCGAAGGCGCGTTTCATAAAACCGAGCTTCCCGGCGACGATTGCGGAGTTTAAAAAGGACAAGGAATGGCTGAGTCAAACAAATCACACAAGCCAGAGATCAGCGACGCTCAGCGTCGTAAGAACGAACTGATCGCCGAGCTGGCCCGCGCGCGTTCGGGCATCATGCTCCATGCGGGCCAAGTGAAGTATCAGGCCGACGTGGGGCGGCGGCTGAAGTCTTCATTCCGGCACCATGTCGGCATGTGGCTGACGGGCGCGCTCGTCACCGGTGGGGCGATTTCCCTGCTGCCGGCGCGCGAGAAGAAAGTTTACGTCAATCCGTTGTCCAAAGTCGGCAAATCCAAGGTCAAGGACGTGGAGAACCCGAAGAAGCCGGGGTTCTGGATGATGATGCTCGGCCTGTTGATGCCGATCATCAAGCCTATCGCCACCAAGCTGCTCACCAAGCACCTGTCCAGCTATCTGGAAGCGCCGTCCGCCTCCGCGAAGGATGCCGACAGCCCCAATGTGGCGGCGGCGGCCATCTGATCCGCGTCGGGGAAAGTTGTGTCATCCGCTTCCGGAAACCGGGTGGCAGGCTTTGGGGTTGACTTTGCGGCGGGGTTATCGACAAAGTAAATCATGTCCGTCCCTCCAACCGCCACGGATGCTAGCGCCCTGGCCGTGGCACCGACCGCCGCGCCGTCCGCCGAGGCGGAGCACGCGCTTTTCGAACACGTTGACCGCTACCTGCTCATCGGGCAGGAGTCGGATGCCTCCGACATCCATCTCGGGGTCAACATGCCCCCGCTCTGGCGGCGTTTCGGCAACCTGGAACCCATCTTCCGGCAGGCTCCCCGGCTCTCCGCGCAGGACACCGAGCATCTCGCGCGCGGCTTTCTCGACGAAGCCCAGCTCAAGCGCCTGGAGGAAATCGGCGACGTGGATTTCGCCTATTCCACCGCCTTCGGCCGCTTCCGTACGAGCGTGATCCGTCAGCGTCTCGGCATCGATCTGGTGTTCCGCATCATCTCCACGAACATGCGGACGATGGACGATCTCGGGCTGCCCGATTCGCTCAAGAAACTCACCGAGTACCACAACGGCCTCGTGCTCGTGACCGGCCCCGTCGGCAGCGGCAAATCGACGACCCTGGCGGCGTTGGTCAATGAGATCAACCGGAACCGGCACGACCACATCATCACGCTCGAAGACCCCATCGAGTACGTCGTCAAGAGCCAGGGCTGCAAGGTCACCCAGCGCGAGGTGCACACGCACACACGCTCCTTCGCGGCGGCCTTGCGCGGGGCGTTGCGCGAGGACCCGGACGTCATCATGGTCGGCGAAATGCGCGACCTGGAGACGATTTCCCTGGCGATCACGGCCAGCGAGACGGGGCATCTCGTGCTCGGCACGCTGCACACGGGCAGCGCCGCGCGTACGCTGGATCGACTCCTCGACGTGTTCCCGGTGGATCAACGCGACCAGATTCGCATCATGGTCAGCGAGAGTCTGCGCGGGATCATCAGCCAGCAACTCGTCCCGCGCGCCGACGGCAAGGGCCGCGTGCTGGCGATGGAGGTGCTCATGAACAACCCCGCCGTGGGTAATTGCATCCGCGAGGCCAAGACCTTCATGCTGCCGGGCATCATCCAGACCGGGCGCAAGCAGGGCATGAAGCTGATGGACGAATCCTTGCGCGAACTCTACGCCAAGGGGGCCATCTCCGCCGACGAAGCCCTCTCTCGCGCCGAGCAGAAGCAGTTGATGAAAACGATGATCGGCGTGTGAAATGACGAATGACGAATGACGAAGGCGGAAGCTGACACCGCACCGTCTTCCTCGCTCGCCGAACTAGTCACGCACTCCCCGCCCCCCACTCTCCGCCCTTCGTCATTCGTCATTCGTCATTTTTTCCCCATGGCCTACATCGACCAATTTTTTGAAGTCCTGATCCAGGCAAAGGCGTCCGACCTGCACATCAACGAGAGCGAGCCGCCGATGATCCGCGTGCACGGCGAGATCGTGCCGATCCGCCAGGAGCCGATCACCAACGAGGAAGCCGCTTACATGATGAGCGAGATCTGCGGGCCTCGCGGCTGGGCGACGTACGAGGAGCGCGGCGACTACGACTTCGCCTACGAGATGAACGAGGAGTCGCGCTTCCGCTGCAACTTCCTCAAGCAGACCAACGGCTACGGGTGCGTCTTCCGGTTGATCCCGACCAAGATCGCCACGCTCGAACAACTCAAGGTGCCGCCCGTCATCAAGGAATTCGGCCACTTGCGCAGCGGCCTGGTGCTCGTCACGGGGCCGACCGGCTCGGGCAAATCGACGACGCTGGCGGCGCTCATCGACTACATCAACACCAACTTCGCCCGCCACATCGTCACGGTCGAGGAGCCCATCGAGTTCGTCCACAACAACAAGCGCAGCATCATCACCCAGCGCGAGGTGCCCGAGCACACGCCGAGCTTCCCGGCGGGGCTGAAGGCGGCCCTCCGTGAGGACGCCGACATCGTGCTCGTCGGCGAGATGCGCGACCTGGAGACGATCCAGCTCGCCCTGACCGCCGCCGAGACGGGCATGCTCGTTTTCGGCACGCTGCACACGAACAATTCGCGCAAGACGGTGGACCGCATGATCGACGTGTTCCCGGCCGACCAGCAGGGGCAGGTGCGTACGATGCTCTCGGCCAGCTTGCGTGGGGTCGTCGCGCAGCTTTTGTTGAAAAAGGCCGACGGCACCGGGCGCGTGGCGGTCAACGAGATCCTCGTGGCCAGCAGCGCGGTGAGCGCGATCATCCGCGAGGGCGCGTCGCAAAAGTTGGAGGACGTGATCGTCGGCGGCAAGCAGCAGGGCATGCAGTTCATGGACGACGCGATCTGGCACGTCATGCAGCAAGGCATCGTCAGCCCGCACGAGGCGTACATGAAGGCCATCGATAAAAACCGCTTCCGCCGTTTCCTGCCCGAGCAGGACGAGGGATTGTGAAGTCGGAGCCGCCGGGCGCTTTTTCCGCACGCGTGGAACGACGCCGCCGCGCGATTTCACTGTCAGGCCCGTCCCGGACGCATTCATCGTGAACCGCCCCCTCGAAACGACGTTCTGGATGCGCTTCAAGCAGTTCGTGAAGGGCGTTTTCCTCTACAACACGATCTATTGGCGGCGCGCGTCGGACGACCTGGACATCAAGCGCATGAGCCGCGAGGAACGCGCCAACCTGCGGCCGATCCGTAATCTGGACATCATCCGGCCGCGCGAGAATCCGCGCCCGATCCCCACGACGGTCTTGACCCTGCCGCCAGACGCCGCTGAACGCTCATACCTGCCTGCCGAGCCGGAGGTGCAGGAACCGGCGCGATCGGCCCCCTCGCCCCGGATCGTCCCGGCGGCGGCAGGTGAGGACAGCGTGGAAATCCACCGGCGCAAGAAACGCCGCCGCAGCCGCCATAGTCAGGTGATGCCCAAGAAATATTACGAGGCCGGCGGGGGTGGGATTTTGGGATGGCTGTTCCGGAAGTAATTCCCGGCGTATGGATGTTGCGGAGTGGCGGGGGTCCGGCGAAGGGTTGTGGCCGGATTGTCCCGGCCGCCGGAAACGCCGCCTGTGGCCGAGTGGGTTTTCGTGTGTCTTCCAGGGGTTTGATCTAGGGTGTTGGCCCCGGAATTGCTTGAACCAAATCTTTCATGCATCCGCCACTGCCCACCGCCTCCGCTGGCCTGTCGACCGGGCATTCGCCGGAGTTGGAACGATTGGCGCGGCTCGCCGCCCGCGCGTTGCAAGCCCCTGCGGCCGTGCTTGCGCAGGCGGGACCAGCCGCCGGTACGTGGTGCGTCCGGGCCGCGTACGGCATCGATCCGCTGTCGGCTGACGGCGGGCGCGCTTTTTACGCGAGGGTAATGAATGAACCGGTCGGCGCGTTCGCGGACGCCGACGATCCGCTCTCGGACGAGATGTTCCCCTTGCGCGCCGGTCTCGGGGTTGCCTTGCAGCGTTCGCGCGGCGGCCGGCCGTTGGGCGTGCTCTGCGTGTTCGACACCGACCCGCGGACGTTCACCCCGCAGGATGCCGCGACCTTCGCCGACCTCGCCGACCTGGCCGCCGACGAACTGCAACGCGGCGAGACGGCCGCGTCCGGCGAGACCGATCTGGACGCGCGCATCCGCGAGCGCACCGCCGAACTGGCGATGCTCAACGGCACCCTGCGCCAGCACATCGAGGAACGCGACATCGCCGAGGCCGCCCTGCGCCGCAGCGAGAGCAAATTCCGCGCGCTCATCGAGAACGCCCAGGACCTCATCAGCGTGCTGACGCCCGACGGCATCAGCCTCTACCAGAGCCCCTCGCTCGAACACCTGCTCGGCTACACCTCCGACGAGTTGATCGGGCGCAACGTTTTCCAGGAACTCGTCCACCCCGACGACCTGCCCGCCGTCGAGCGCGCCGCCCTGGCGATCACCGAGGGCGGCGAGCGCTACCTGCGCATCGAGGTCCGCATTCGCCATCGCGATGGCTCCTGGCGTTTGCTGGAAAGCGTCGGCTCGTCCACGCCGCCGGATTCGCCCATCATCGGGTTGGTGGTCAACTCGCGCGACATCACCGGCCGCCGGTACGTCGAACTCGAACACGAGGCGCGCACCCGCGAACAGACCGCCGTCGCCGAACTCGGCCGCTACGCGCTCGACGAGCGCAGTCTCCAGGACATTTTCGACAAGACCGTCGAACTGGTCGCCCGCGCGCTCCAGGTGCCGTTTTGCCATCTCACCGAACTGCTGCCCGGGGGCGTGGAAATGCTCGTGAAGGCCGCCGTGGGTTGGCGCGAGGGGACCGCCGGACACGACCGCGTGCCCGATTGGCGGTGCGACTCCCCCGGCTGTTCGGAATTGGGGGCCAAAAAAGAATTGCTCCTCATCGACGATCTCGCCACGACCGACCTGGAGCCCGAACACCTGGAACCGGCCGACGGCCAGCCGCCGCCCCGCAGCGCGATCAGCGTGGTGATCCACTGCGACGGGCGGCGCTACGGTTCGTTGTGCGCGCTGTCGCCGAGACCGGGGCGCTTCGACCGGCAAGACGCGTTGTTTTTGCAGACGGTGGCCGATCTGCTCTCCGCCGTCATCGAGAGCGAGCGGCACAAGGCGGCCTCGCGCGAGGTGCAGGCCCGCTACGAGCGCATCGCCGCCTATACGCCCGGCATGGTCTACCAGGCAATCCGACACATGGACGGCACGGGCAGCGTCGTGTTCGTCAGCGAGGGCAGCCGGCAGCTCTACGGCCTGGATCCGGCAGAGATCCAGGCACACCCGGAGTTGATGAACGAACTCATCCACCCGGAGGACCGCCCCCGTGCGCGCGTCCTGCTGCTGGCATCCAATGCCAACCTCACTCCGATGCAATGGGAAGGCCGGCTGGTGCATCCGACCGGCGAGGTCCGCTGGATCACCGCCCGTTCCCGGCCCGAGCGGATGCCCAACGGCGACATCTACCGCGACGGCGTGGTCTTCGACGTGACCGAACTCAAGTTGGCGCAGGAGGCCATGCAGGCCGCCAAGGAGGAAGCCGAAAAGGCCAACCGCGCCAAGAGCGAGTTCCTCTCCCGCATCAGCCACGAGTTGCGCACGCCCCTCAACGCCATCCTCGGCTTCGGCCAGCTCCTCGACCTGGAGCAGTTGACCCCCGTGCAGAACAGCAGCGTCGAGCAGATCCTCAAGGGCGGCCGGCACCTGCTCGACCTAATTAATGAGGTGCTCGACATCACGCGCATCGAAAGCGGCGGCATGGAACTGTCGCTGGAGCCGGTCGATGTCGGCCACGTGCTGACCGAGGCGCTGAATTTCGTGCGTCCCCTGGGCGAGCAGTACCGCGTGCGGTTCGCGCCGCCGACTTTGGAAGGCTGCCCGGCGGTGACGGCCGACCGGGGGCGCTTGCACCAGGTGCTCCTCAACCTGCTCGCCAACGCCGTGAAGTACAACCGCGCGGGCGGCGAGGTCCGCGTGGACTGCGCGCGGTACGGTGAGAGCACGGTGCGCCTGTCGATCCACGACACCGGCCCGGGGTTGACCTCCGGCGAGGTGCGGCAGCTGTTTACTCCCTTCCAACGGCTCGGCGCGGCCCGGCGCGGCATCGCGGGCACGGGGCTCGGGTTGACGATCACGCGCAGTCTGGGCGAGGCGATGGGCGGGACCGTCGGCGTGGACTCCACGCCCGGGATCGGCAGCGTGTTCCACGTCGATCTGCCGGCCGCCCCGGCGGGCGTGGAAATCCCTGCCCCGGCGGCGGACGACGGTTTGCCGGCTGGCCCGGCCGAGGGTATTGCGTCCACGGTCCGCACGATCCTCATCATCGATGACCAGGGCGCGAACATTTCGCTGGTCGAGCGCGTGCTCGAAGCGCGTGAGAACCTGCGGCTGTTCACGGCGTCCGACGGCCGCGGCGGCCTCGCGCTCGCCCGCCGCCAGCCGCCCGACATGATCCTGCTCGACCTGCACCTGCCGGACATGGGCGGCGACGAGGTCATGCGGCGGCTGCGGCTGGAGGCGCGCACGCGCGACGTTCCCGTGGTCGTGCTCAGCGCCGACGCCACCCCGGCGCAGATCGCCCGCCTGCGCCAGCTCGGCGCGCGCGACTACCTGACCAAGCCGTTCCGCATCCGCGATCTGCTGGGTGCCATCGACGCGGCGCTGGCCGGCTCGCCCGCCGCTTCCACTTTGTAGCGACCCCCGATTGCCATGCCTGAATCCACCATCCTCATCGTCGATGACGAGCCGGCCAACGTTTTCCTGTTGGAATCGGTCATCGCGCGGCTGAGCCGGTATCGCACCCACAGTACGACGGACTCGCGCCAGGTGTCCGCGCTCGCGCGGGAGGTCCGCCCCGACCTGATCCTGCTCGATTTATCGATGCCGTTCATGGACGGATTCGCCGTCATGGAAGCCCTGCGCGCCGAGCAACCGGCGGGCATGTACCTGCCCATCCTCGTGCTGACGGCCGACGTGACCTCGCAGACCCGCCGCCGCGCGCTGGCCAGCGGCGCGAACGATTTCCTGACCAAGCCCTTCGAGCATGAGGAGGTCATGCTGCGCTGCAAGAACCTCCTGGCGACCCGCGACCTGCACCTCGCGCTCCAGGACCAGAACGCCGTCTTGGAGGAAAGCGTGCGCCAGCGCACCTGCGACCTCGAACGCACCCTCGCGGAACTCCGCGCCACCCAGAGCCAGCAGGTTCAGCAGGAACGCCTGCGCGCGCTCGGCGAGATGAGCGGCGGCATCGCGCACGACCTCAACAACCATCTCACCGTGATGGTCGGCTACACCGAGCTGCTGCTGGTCAACGACGCGCAGATGCTCAGCAACCGCCCCATGGCCCGGCATTATCTCCAGACCGTGCGCGCGGCGGCGCAAGATTCGTCGGCGGTCGTCGCACGGCTGCGGGAATTCGGCCGGCGGCGCGAGGCGGCGGAGGTTTTCCTGCCGCTGAACCTGCCCCGCCTCGTGCAGGAAGCCGCCCTGCGCACCCAGCCCAAATGGCGCACCCAGGCCCGCGCGGCCGGACGCACGATCAACGTACGCTTGGAACTCAGCCCGCTGCCCGACGTGGCCGGCAACCCGGACGAGTTGCGCGAGGTCGTCGCCAACCTCATTTTCAACGCCGTGGACGCCATGCCGCACGGCGGCGACGTGACGCTGCGCACCCGGCGCGCGGGCGAGGGCGCGGTGGCCTTCGAGGTCGCCGACACGGGCATCGGCATGACGGAGGAGGTCCAGCGGCGCTGCCTGGAACCGTTCTTCACCACCAAGAACGAGACCGGCGCGGGGCTGGGACTGTCCGTGGCGTACGGCATCGTCAAGCGCCACGATGGCAACCTCGACATCCTCAGCGAACTGGGCCACGGCACGACGGTGTCCGTGCGGTTGCCGCTCGCGGGCGCGGCGACGGGCCGGGGTCAGGCTCCCGCGCTGGCGGCCGGCGCGCGGCCGGACCGGGCGTTGCGCGTGCTGCTGGTCGAGGACGACCCGAAGGTGAGCGAACTCGTCGGCGAATACCTGCGGCTCGACCGGCATGAGGTCGTCGGGGCGACCAACGGGCGCGAGGGGTTGGAGAAATTCGGCGCGGGGGCGTTCGATCTCGGCGTGACCGATCTCGCGCTGGAGGGCATGAGCGGCGAACAACTGGCGGCGGCGGTCAAGGCGCGCGCGGCCGGTTGTCCGGTGATTTTGCTGACCGGCCTCGCCGACACGGTGCTCGACCGGGGCGAACAGCCGGCCGGCTTCGACGTGATCCTGCGCAAGCCGATCCTCCCCGACGATCTGCGGCGGGCGATGGCGCAGGTCGCGGGCAAAACGACCCCGCCCGCCGCCGCAGCCTGACAC
>CALMVM010000270.1 GCA_937873255.1 uncultured Verrucomicrobiota bacterium
GGTGGGTGTGATCGGTCTCGGGATAATCGAGTGTGTAGTGCAGCCCGCGACTCTCGCGGCGGCTCAGGGCACAATCGACGATGATCGCGGCCGCCGTGACGAGGTTGCGCAGTTCGAGCAGGTCGGTAGTGACCTTGAAATTCCAATAAAAATCCTGCACCTCCGCCTGGAGGTTGCGCAGGCGCGCGGCGGCCCGTTGGAGCCGTTTGTCGGTGCGGACGATCCCGACGTAATCCCACATCAGACGGCGGATCTCGTCCCAGTTGTGATAAACGACGACGAGTTCGTCGATGTTTTGCACGCGACCGCTGGTCCATTCGGGCACCTCGTAGCTCTGGAAAAAACGCCCCTTGAACGGCTCCCGCCGCAGGCACGCCTCGCACGCGCGGTGGGCGAGGACGAGCCCCTCCAACAGGGAATTGCTCGCAAGACGGTTCGCGCCGTGCAGCCCGGTGCAGGCGACCTCGCCGATGGCGTAGAGGCCGGCGATGTTCGTCGCGCCGTCGAGATCGGTCCGCACGCCGCCGCATTGGTAGTGCGCCGCCGGCACGACCGGGATCGGTTGCCGGGTGATGTCGATGCCGTAGCGCAGGCACGTCTCGTAGATGTTCGGGAAGTGTCCCCGTACGAACTCCGCCGGCTGGTGGGTGATGTCGAGATACACGCATTTTTCGCCCGAACGCTTCATCTCCGCGTCGATGGCGCGGGCGACGATATCGCGCGGGGCGAGCGACTTGAGCGGATGGTAGCGGTCCATGAACGGCTCCATCTTGCCGTTCTTGAGGATGCCCCCCTCCCCGCGCACCGCTTCGGAAATCAGGAACGAGCGGGCCTCGGGATGGAACAGGCACGTCGGATGGAATTGGATGAATTCCATGTTCGCCACCGTCGCCCCCGCCCGCCAGGCAATCGCCACGCCGTCGCCGGTCGCCACGCTCGGGTTGGTCGTGTAGAGATAGACCTTGCCGCAGCCGCCGGTGGCGAGGATGAGCCGCAGCGTGCGGAACGTCTCAACCTCGCCCGTTTCCTCGTTGAGCACGTAGACGCCCAGGCAGCGGTTCTCGGTGGCGTAACCCAGCTTCGCGCTCGTGATCAGATCGACCGCGATATGGTGGTCGAGGACGGTGATGTTCGGGTTCGACGTGACGGCGCGCAGGAGTGTTTCCTCGATCTCGCGTCCGGTGGTGTCGCGCGAGTGCAGCACGCGGCGGCGCGAATGGCCGCCCTCGCGGGTCAGGTCGAGTTCCGCCGCGCCGCCTGCGGTGGGGGTTTCCTTTTCGTCGAAATGGACGCCGAGGGCGATTAGCTCCCTGATCCGCGCCGGCCCGTCGCCGACGATTGCGCGCACCGCCGCTTCGTCGCACAGCCCCGCGCCGGCTTCGAGGGTGTCCTGAACGTGGAGTTCGAAGGAATCCTCGCTGCTCCATACGCAGGCGACGCCGCCCTGCGCCCACGCCGTGTTGGAGTCCGCCGGGCCGCGCTTGGTGACGATGGCGACCTGGCCGTGCGCGGACGCCTTTAGCGCGAAGGTGAGCCCGGCCACGCCGCTGCCGATCACGACGAAATCGAAGTTTTTCATTTGAGAGAGACGACCAGATTGTCGATGAGCCGGGTGCGGCCGAAATACGCGGCGACGGCAAGGAGGGTCGGGCGCTCGACCCGCGCGACCGGCTGGAGGGTCTCGGCGTCCACGACCTCGGCGTAATCCACGCGGCCGAGCGGGGCGGCGGCGAGTTCCTTTTCGATGACGCCACGCAGGATGCCCGCGTCGCGTTCGCCCGCGCGGACGCGTTTGCCCGCCAGCAACAGCGCGCGGCGGATCACCGGCGCCTCGGCGCGTTCGGCGGGCGTGAGGTAAACATTGCGCGAGCTGAGCGCGAGGCCGTCGGACTCGCGGACCGTCTCGGAACCGATGATCTCCAGTGGAAAATTCAGGTCGCGCACCATCCGCCGGATGATGGCGAGTTGCTGATAATCCTTCTGCCCGAACACCGCCGCGTGCGGGCGCACGAGGTTGAACAGCTTCGCCACCACCGTGCAGACGCCCGAGAAATGCCCGGGCCGCGAACGACCGCACAGGCCGCCGGTCAGGAGCGATTCGTCGACCGTCACGGAACGCCCCGGGGCGTACATCTCGTCGGCGTCGGGGTGGAACACGAGGTCGACCCCGCGTTCGCGGCAAAGGGCCAGGTCACGTCGCAACGGTCGCGGGTAGCGCGACAGATCCTCTTTCGGTCCGAACTGGAGCGGATTGACGAAGATGCTCACGACCACCGTCCCCTCGCGTCCGGCGGCGCGGCGCGCGCGGTCGATGAGCGAGAGATGCCCTTCGTGGAGCGCGCCCATCGTCGGCACCAGGACCACGCAATTTTTCCAGGCCGCCGCCAGCCTGGACATCGCGGCCACGGATCGCACAACTTTCATCGGTTGAGGGAAATCTTCCACCGTCCGGTGGCATGTGTCCACTCCGCACCTTGCCATCGGTCAGCCGGGTCGTAGCTTCCCGCATGAAAGCTCTCGTGCTCGAAGGGGTCAACCAGCCTTTGCAACTGAAAGAAGTCGCCGACCCCACCGCCGGACCGGGCGAGGTCGTCGTGACCGTCGCCGCCGCCGCGCTCAATCACCGCGATTTGTGGATTCAGAAGGGGCAGTACGCGGGGCTGAAGTTCCCGATCATCCCGGGCTCGGACGGCTGCGGGATCGTCGAGAGTTGCGGCGAGGGCGTGGATGCCTCGTGGCAGGGGCGCGAGGTGATCATTAACCCGGCGCTGGACTGGGGCTCGCGCAAGGAAGCGCAGGCCAACGAGTTCCGTATCCTCGGACTGCCCGACGACGGGACGTTCGCCGAACGCGTCAAAGTCTCCGCCAGCCAGTTGGTCGACAAACCTACGCACCTCGACCGCGCGCAGGCCGCCGCCTTGCCGTTGGCGGGGTTGACCGCTTACCGGGCGCTGTTTTCGCGCGGCGGATTGCGCGGCGGCGAGCGGGTGCTCATCACCGGGGTCGGCGGCGGGGCGGCGTTGTTCGCCTTGCAATACGCGGTGGCGGCCGGCGCGACGGTGTTCGTAACAAGCGGGTCGGACGAGAAGATCGCGCGGGCGGTCGAACTCGGCGCGTCCGGCGGCGTGAATTACAAAACTGACAAGTGGGCCAATCGCCTGAAGGAACAAGCCGGCGAGGGCTATCAGGTGCACACCCTGGACGATCACCTCGCCGCCGCCGGAAAGTTTCGGGACCGCCCGCCATTCGCGGTCGTAGCCGACG
>CALMVM010000271.1:0-1142 GCA_937873255.1 uncultured Verrucomicrobiota bacterium
CCCCCACTTTCGCCCCCCCGCCGTAATGGAGGTAGTTTCCTCGCGCTGGTCGGCGGGGCGGTGGCCATCGGGTTCGCGCCGATCTTCGTGCGCCTGAGCGAGGTCGGGCCGGTCTCGACGGCCGTGTGGCGCGTGGTGCTCGCGGTGCCCCTCTTGTGGCTGGTCGCGGCCCTCGCGCCGGCCGAGCGGTCCGCGCCCGGCGAAAACGCCGCCCCCGCCGTCCGCGTTTCCGGCTGGTGGATGATGATCGTGGCGGGACTGTTTTTCGCGGCCGACCTCGCCGTCTGGCATTGGTCGATCCGGTTCACGTCGGTGGCCAATTCCACCCTGCTGGCGAACTTCGCGCCGGTCTTCGTCGTGCTCTACGCGCGGTTCGCGTACGGCCATCTCCCCACGCGGCGCTTCCTGCTGTCGATGGGGGTGGCGATGGCGGGGATGGCGCTGCTCATCGGACGGGATTTCCGGTTGGATTCGCGCGCGTTGTTCGGCGACGCGCTCGGGTTGATCACGGCGGTTTTCTACGCGGGCTACCTCGTGTCGATGAAGGACCTGCGCGGGCGGTTTTCCACGGTGGTCATCATGGCGCGCACGGCGCTCGTGACCGCCGTGGCGCTATTGCCGGTCGCGGCGTTGTCGGGCGAGACGTTCTGGCCGCGCACGGCGCATGCCTGGGCCATGGTGGCGGGGCTGGCGGTGGTTTCGCACGTCGGCGGCCAGACGCTCATCGCCTACGCGTTGGCGAAGCTGCCCGCCCCGGTCGCCTCGATCACGCTCCTGATCCAACCCGTGGCGGCCACGCTGGCGGCGGCGGCTCTGTTGGGCGAATCGGTCGCCTGGGTCCAGGCGCTCGGGATGATCCTGGTGTTGGGCGGGGTGTTCGTCGCGCGGCAGGAGGGGCAGAAATGACGAATGACGAAAGCAGAAGTCCGGAGGAACAGAGCTTCCGGGACCGAAATTTTTACATTCCGCCCTTCATCATTCGTCACTCGTCATTCGTCATTTTCCCTTCCACTCCGCCATCAGCCGGCCCGCGCGGAAATCGAGCGTGAGCACACCGTTCTGGAAAAACCGGTTGCCGATCACCGCCGCGATGTCCGTGTCCGGGACGTGCGCGTCCGCCCGGGCGAGATACACCACCGGGT
>CALMVM010000271.1:1152-3158 GCA_937873255.1 uncultured Verrucomicrobiota bacterium
GTTGCCGAGCGCGACGGGAGCCGTCACGCGGGCGGGTTGGAGCGCCGCCTGTTCATAAAAGACCGCTTCCACGTCGCTGCGCGGGGCGGTTTCGAGCCACGGCAGCTTGGTCGTGAACAGGATCAGGCTGTGCGCGAAACACGTGTCGATCTGCGCCGGGATCATGCGGTCGCCAATGTGGAGTTGGTCGGTGGTGATGAGTTGAGGGCTACCCTCGTGGTATTTGCGCCACTGGATCGGCAGGTCCGCCCAGATAGCGGCCCCGCGCGCATCGCCCTTCGGCGCGTTCGTGTAGAGGCGCAGCTTTTGCGCGGGATAATCGATCTGCACCACGCGGTCCTTGAAGAAATCGTATCCGAGCGTGCCCTCGCAGCGGATGCCTGAATCCGCCAACAGGTTTTTTGCCACCGGCATGACGATCAAGCCCGCGCCGGAAAACTCCACCGCGCCCAGCCGTGCCCGGGGCGGGTCGATCTTGTAGAACGTCACCGCGCCCTCGCCGCTGTCGGCGGCCTTGAGGTCTTTCATATCCAGCGGAAGGCCGATGGCGCGGGCGGCGTCGAGGTCGAGCAGCGAATCGGCGTCGCCGGTGTCGAGCACGACCTTCGCCGGCCGCGTGCCGCCGTAGTCCACGTCGAGGAGGATGACGCCCTGCGAGAATTCGAAGGACAGTTCGACCATGGCCGGCGGCGCGGGCGGCGCGTCGGCGGTTTGGGCGGCCCCGGCGGCGGGAAAGGCCAGCAGGAGCCACCACGGCAGAAAGCGTTGAAAGAGGTGCATGATTTCGGTCGGTCCGACGCGGACCCGATGCCAAATCGCACCCGGCACGCCGGGCGGCCTGCCGGGCGGCGAACTTCGCGCACGCTCGTTTTCGCGCTTGACAAAACGCCTTTCCCCCTCATTGTCTTGCCTCCCCGCGCCCCGTGGCCGGCTCCCATCCTGTCCGCGTGTCCGATCCGTCTTCCAGCCCCCGGTTCGTCGTGTTGCCGCCCCCAGACCAGATGGCGGCCCCCGTAACCGCGCCCGTCCCGTCGTCTATGCAAAGCTCACTCCTCGAAGAAGCGTCCAAGATCGTGCCTGACCAGCAGAAACTCATCAACGTCATTTCCAAGCGCGTGCGCCAGCTCAGCCAGGGCCACCGCCCGTTGGTGCCCGTGCTGCCACGCATGGTCTTCAGCGACATCGCTTTGCAGGAAATCATCGACGGCAAGCTGACCTTCCGCGACGCCGCTGATCCGGCGGAGGAAAAATAAGCGCCGGACCCCGTTCGGCCATGGCCGAGGACATCATCAACAACCGCAAGGTCCTCCGGGAATACCACATCCTGGAGCGATTCGAGGCGGGGGTGCAGTTGCGGGGCACGGAGATCAAGAGCATCCGCGCCGGGCACGCCAATCTCAACGACGCCTTCGCGCGCGTCGATCAGGGCGAGGCGTACCTGCTCAACGCCGACATCCAGCCCTACGCGCAGGCCAGCCACGACAGCCAGCACGAGCCCAAGCGCAACCGCCGCCTGCTCCTGCACAAGGCGGAAATCCTGAAGCTCTACAACCAGGCGCAGATTCGCGGCCACGCGCTGGTGGCGTTGCGCATGTATTGGAAAAACGGCCGGGTGAAGGTCGAGATCGGCGTCGGCAAGGGCAAGGTCGCCTCCGACAAGCGCGCCGACCTGAAGGAACGCGCCACCAAGCGCGAGACCGACCGCGAGGTGGCGCGCTTCAACCGGCGCAACGGTTGATCGCGCGGCCGGGGCGTGGCAGCCACGCGGTCTCGCAGGCCGCCACGCGTCCGCGCGCTCCTCTTCCGACGATATGAAGGTAGCAGGAACTCCCTACGCTTATGTCCACCGCCACCGCCGAACCGCCCACCAAAGAAGCCGGTCAGAAAACGAGCCAACTCGACCAGCTCAAGAAATTTTCCAAGGTCGTCGCGGACACAGGCGACTTCGGCACCATCGAGGCGTTCAAGCCGCAGGACGCCACGACCAACCCGAGCCTGATCTACGC
>CALMVM010000272.1 GCA_937873255.1 uncultured Verrucomicrobiota bacterium
GGCGCGACACGCTGCTGCCCAACGTCCTCGCCGAACGCCTCCCCGCCCGCGTGGCGCAGGCATTCGCGCGGCCCCTCGGCGATCCCCCCCGGCCGGTGCGGCACTGCGGGCTGAAGGGGCTCGCCGCGTTGGAACGCACCCTGCGCCGTTGGACGCCCCAGCCCGCCGGCACGGAGGGTTATGTGAAAGCGGAGGTCACCCTCGGCGGGGTCGATACGCGCGATCTGCATGGCAAGACGCTGGAAGCCCGTGCGGTGCCGGGATTGTTTTTCATCGGCGAGGCGGTGGACGTGACCGGCCAGCTCGGCGGGTTCAATTTTCAATGGGCCTGGGCCAGCGGACACGCGGTGGGCGAGGTGGCGTGAGCAGTTCGGTCTCGCAAAAGGCGCGTGGGCGAGGGTAATTTATTTTTCGCCATGTCCTCCGTCCCCGTCGCGCTGTCGCCGCTCCCGGCATGGAGAGGGGTGTTGTATGCGGCGGGTGCGGTGGCGTGTTTTCATGCCGCCTACCTCCTGCCGGCCGGCGGTTTTTTGATCCTCGGCTACGTCGCCGGCCTGACCCAACTGGTCCGCCTCGCCACGCCGCGCTTTGCATTCTATGCCGCCTTGCTTACCGCATTGCTCTGCGTCGCGCCTCAATCCGCTTTCTTCTACGGGATTTTCGGGCCGTTCGGGGTGGTGTTGTGGACGGTCCTGGCGTTTTGGACGGCACTGTACGTCGCGCTGGCGCACGCGGTCTTCCGCCGCTGGCGAGGACCGGTCGCCGCCGTGCTCGCGGCGACGGTCTGGATGGGGCTGGAATATTTTCGCAGCGAACTCTATTACCTGCGTTTTTCCTGGCTGAACGTCGGCTACGCGCTGAGCGACGCGCCCGCGCAGATTTTCTTTTGGAAGCTTGGGATGTACGGCACCGGCTTCCTGGTGGCATTCCTGGCGGCCTGTCTGCTGGCGCGTGCCTACAAGACTGCGGCGGCGTTGGCATTGGCCGCCTTTGGCATTGGCACTCTCCACTTCGGCGCGGTCAACTCGCGGCTCCGCGTCGCTGGCGTGCAAATGGAGTCTCCATCCACCGACCGCCTGCTCACTAACCTCGACCATCTCGCCGCCGCGAACCCTGAATCCGACCTCCTCGTCGTCAGCGAATACACCTGCAACGGCCCGATCCCCGAAAAGGTGAAAGCGTGGTGCCGCGACCACCGGCGCTACCTCGTCATCGGCGGCGAGGACCCCGCACCCGGCGGCAACGGCGCTTACTATAATGCCGCGTTCGTCGTCGGGCCGGACGGCGGGATCGTCTTCAAACAGGCCAAGAGCGTACCCATCCAATTCTTCAAGGACGGTCTGCCCGCGCCGGAGCAGCAGGTGTGGGATTCGCCTTGGGGCAGGCTCGGGATCTGCATCTGCTATGATCTGAGCTATCGGCGCGTCACGGACCGTTTGGTGGCGCTCGGCGCGCAGGCGCTCATCGTGCCAACGATGGACGTGGAAAGCTGGGGCCGCCGCGAACACGAACTCCACCGGCGCGTCGCCCGCGTGCGCGCGGCCGAGTATTGTCTGCCGATCTTTCGCGTGGCGAGTTCGGGGTTCTCGCAGGCCGTGGATTGCGATGGATTTGAATCCGCCTCCGCCCCCTTCCCCGGTGATGAAGCCACTCTGACGGCCGATCTTGCCCTTGCGGAAGGCGCCCGGCCGCTCGACACCTGGCTCGCCCCGGCGACGAGCGTCGCGACGGCGGGGTGGCTGGGATTTCTGATTTTCAGCGCGGCGCGGCGGCGTTGGCGATCACGACGGGCGCGCCCCGTTTGAGCCCACGCAGCTCGATGGCATCGTTCAACACGATGGGACGGTGCATTTTATCGATGGGATTCGGCGGAGGTTTCGTTCTATAACCTCTTGCAAGCCTCTCCATGAACCTCCGCTCCCTCCGTCTCGCCCACTCGGCCGTCTGCTGGCCCGCGCGCGTCGTCACCGCCGACGAACTCGACGCGCGCCTCGGCCTGCCCGCCGGCTGGACCGCCGAAAAAACCGGCGTGCTCCGACGACACTTCATCGAATCCGGCCGCGACACCAACGCCACTCTCGGCGCGACGGCGGTCCGTCGGGTGCTCGACGCCGCCGGCCTGGATTTCAACGCCGTCGATCTGCTCATCAACGCGAGCGGCTCGATCCAGCAACCGATCCCCTGCACGGCGGCTCTCACGCAACGCGAACTCGGCGAATCGGCCGCGTCCGGCGGAGTGCCCTGCCTCGACCTCAACGCCACCTGCCTGAGCTTCCCGCTCGCCCTCGAATTCGCCGGCGCGTGGCTGTTGGCGCGCGGCGGCGGACGCGTGCTGATCGTTTCCTCCGAGATCGCCAGCCAGGGCGTCGATTGGGACGACCCGAACTCGGCCTGCCTGTTTGGCGACGGCGCGGCGGCGTTCCTGCTCGAACACGCCCCGGACGCAACGGGCGGCCTGCTGGCGAGCCGGTTCGAGACGTACAGCGAGGGCGCGGAACACTGCGAGGTGCGCGGCGGCGCACAGGCACACCCGCCGTGGACATACACGAAAGCGCGGCACCGGGATTTCGTCTTCAAGATGGATGGCCCGGCGGTCCATCGTCTGGCGGCCAAACGCCTTCCCGGCCTGGTGGAACGCTGCCTCGCCGACGCCGGGCTTTCCATTGAGGACCTCGCGGCAGTCGTTCCGCATCAGGCCGGGATCACCCCGATGCGCCTGATCGAGCGCCGCCTCGGGCTCGCGCCGGGAAAGATGATCTTCACGCTGGCGGACCACGGCAACCTCATCGCGGCGTCGATTCCGACCGCGCTCCACCTCGCGCGAGAACGCGGCCTCGTGCAACCCGGCGACCGCGTGCTGCTGCTCGGCACGGCGGCCGGATATTCGCAGGGCGCGGTGGTGTGGCAATTGTGACCGACCCGGGCATGCATCGGCGAAAAGTGTTGGTAACGGGGGCAACCGGTTTCCTCGGCGGCGCGGTCTGCGCGGACCTGCGCGCGGCGGGCGGCTGGGAAGTGACCGCCACCGGACGCAACGCCGCTAAAGGCACGCGACTCCCGACGGATCGTTTCGTGCCGGCCGATCTTGCGGAACCCGGGGCCGCCGCCGAACTCACGCGCGGCCAGGATGCCGTGATCCATTGCGCCGCGCTCGCGTCGCCTTGGGGAAGGCCGGCGGAATTCGAGCGCGCCAACATCACCGCCACCGCCGCGCTGCTCGACGCCGCCGTCGGCGCGGGCGTGCGGCGGTTTGTTCACATTTCGACCCCAAGCATCTACGGCGAGCACGTCCACCGCGAAAACCTCACGGAAACGAGTCCCCTGCCCACGCGTCCGATCAACGAATACGCCCGCACCAAGCTCGCCGCCGAACGCCTCGTGCTCGCCGCCCGCGGCCGTTTGGAAATCGTCGTACTGCGTCCGCATGCCCTCATCGGGGTTGACGACACGACGCTGCTGCCCCGGCTCGTACGCGCGGCGGGGGACGGGAAATTACGCGTCATCGGCGACGGCCGCGCGCGCACGGACCTGACGTGCGTGGAAAACGCCGCGCTCGCCTGCCGCCTCGCGCTCGAAGCGGACGCCGGCCGCGTCGCGGGCGAAGCTTTCAACATCACCAACGGCGAGCCGACCCGGTTGTGGGATTCCCTCGCGCAGTTCCTCGAAGCCGCCGGCCTGCCGACGCCACACGGGCGGGTGCCGTTCGCGCTGGTATGGGCGGGAGCGGCGTTGACGGAAACTTGGTCGCGGTTCGTCTCGGGAAAGGAGCCGGTGCTGACCCGCTACGGGGCCGGGGTGCTGGCGTTTTCACAGACGTTCGACATCGGCAAGGCGCGCCGGTTGTTGGACTACCAGCCGACGTTGCCGCTCGCGGAAGGACTCGCGCGCGTGGGGCACTCGTGGCGCGAACGGCGGAAAGAGACTGACCGATCATGACAACGCACATCGCCGGACAGGCTGCGCAGCAGTCGGTCGTCTCCAAGGTAGGGATGGCTCTCCGAGCCGTCCGTCGATTTCCCGACGAGGCGCAATATTCTCGCACCGATTTTCCAAGCGAATCGACGGACGGCTCGGAGAGCCATCCCTACCTTGTTTGGAACGCCTGCGAGGTCATGCTATCCCACCGATGAGTTCCCTCCTGGAAACCCACTTCTGGGCCATCGGAAGCTGTCGCGCTCCGAGTGCCCTCGCCGAACGCGGCCGTCCCTGGCGACCGATGAAGTTCCCCGCGCTCGCCGTGGCGCTGCGACATCCGGCGCACGGTTGGACCTTGTACGACACCGGGTATGATCCGCATTATTTCGAGTGCCTGCGCGACTGGACCCACTGGCCGATCCGTTGGGCGCTGCCCGTCGAACTTCCGCCCGAACAACGCCTCGAACGCCGCGTGTCCGACGCCGGTTTACACTCAGACGATTTCCGACGCGTGATCGTCTCGCATTTCCATCTCGACCACATCGCGGGCCTGCATCTTTTTCCGCGCGCCGAACTCGTTTTTTCGGAGGATGCTTGGCATTCGGTCGAAAACCTTTCCGGCTGGCGGGCAATGAGGATGGTCTACCATCCGGCCGCCGTGGATCGCGCGCAGATCGTTGCGCGGGGCCGGGCGCTGCGTGCGGAAGACGCCCGACCCTGGAACGGGTTCCCGCTGACGTGGGACCTCTTTGGCGACGGTAGTCTGCGGCTGGTGGGGCTGCCCGGCCACGCGCGCGGGCAACTCGGCGCGGTGTTTCGACGCACCCCGGACGGAAAGGAAATTTGCCTCGTGTCCGACGCCTGCTGGACGCGTGGCAATTTGCAAGGCCGTGCGCCAATCAGACCGGCGCGTTTGTTGATGGACGATCCCGCTGCTTTCGACGACACGCTGCGGCGATTGGAAAAGTTTGCGTCGAACCACCCCGATACACTGCTCGTGCCGACGCACTGCGCGGAGACGGTCGCGGGTCTGCAAGCGGCGGAAACCTTCCCGCAATCATGAACCGGTGTTTTATCCTGGGACACTATCTCGCGGCGCGGCGACGGTTCACCGCGTTCGCCGACCGCGTCGCGCTGGAATCATGGCAGGCAGCGCGTCTCCGGCGGCATCTGTCGCTCATCGCCGCGCGGTCGCCTTTTTACCGGGAATGGTTTGACCAGCCCATGTGTGGGTCGCCGGCGCTCCTGTCCTCCTGGCCGCGCGTGGATAAGCGCACGATGACCGATCACCTCGCCCGTTGGCTAACGCAATCCATGGACCTCGAGGCGGCGCGCCGGCTGACGACCCGAGCAGTCGCGACGCGGGAATTTCTGCGAGGCTTACCCAACGGTGTCACGGTCGGACTGTCCAGCGGGACGACGGGGCCGGCGGCAATGTTTTTCGTGTCCGCGCGCGAACGTGCCGCGTGGGCCGGATTGGCCCTTGCGAGGGTCATGCGCGAAATGTCCTTCCGCCGGCCGCGGCGCGTCGCGTTTTTACTGCGCGCGAACAGTCCGCTCTACGAGTCGGTCGGCAGCCGCGCGTTGCGTTTCGCGTACTTCGATTTGCAACGTCCCTTCCGCCAGCTTGCCGACGGATTGCAATCGTTCTCCCCGACGATAGTCGTCGCGCCACCGAGCATGTTGCGCCTCCTGGCGGCCGAGCGCACGGAATGCCGGTTGAACGTCTCGCCCGCGAGGGTCGTCGCGGTGGCAGAAGTCTTCGACGCCGACGACCGCGCAGCGGTGGAAGGCGCGTTCGGCGTGCGCGCGGAGGAAGTGTACCAGGCTTCAGAGGGTTTCCTTGCCGCGACGTGTCCGGCGGGCGCTTTGCATTGGAACGAGGACGTGATTCACGTCGAGCGCGAGCCGCTCGGCGGCGGGCGTTATCATCCGGTGCTGACCGATTTCCGCCGCACGCTCCAGCCGGTGGTGCGCTATCGGCTGGATGACGTGATCTCGGATGAACCCGACGACTCGCCGCCGTGCGCGTGCGGTTCGGTGTTCCGGCGGGTCCGACGGATCGAGGGGCGCGGAGACGACAGCCTGCGTTTGCCGCGTGCGGACGGCGTGGGAGCCGGCATGCTGTTTCCCGATTTCGTGCGTCTGGCCGTATCGCGCGCGGCGGGCGATTCGCTGGAAGATTTCCGCGTGCGCCAGATCGATCCCCAATCGGTGGACGTTAGCTTGCAGCCGACGTTTCCGGAAGAGGAACGCGCGATGTTTCTCGACCGATTGGCAGACATCTTGAAAGTGGATTGCGCGCGGGCGGGGTTGCTCCCACCGACGTTTCGTTGGGCAGAGTGGCCGGAGGAAAACAGCGACGCCCGCAAACGCCGCCGCATCATCGGATTACCTGTCACGCGATGAACAAAAATCCATCTCTCCGTCGATCCATGGCCCGCATGCTTTTGTGGGCCGTCGTGGTGTGGTGGATACTCGAACGCACGGTGCGCTGGGGATTGATCCGGCGTTTTTTCCGACGCGAAAAATCTGGCGGCACGCGCGAGACGCCAGGAATTTGCCTCACGCTGGTCCAACCGATCCTGAGCGGCGATCCGCATCTGGCCGATACTCTGCGCGCGAACGCCACCCTCGAAACTTCGGCCACCGTCCGCTGGAAATGGTTGGTGGACGAAAACGACCTCCCCGGCCGGCAGCTTACCGACGCGCTTTTGTCCGAACTCACCGCCGCGCATCCCCGCGCGCAACAACGGGTCGAGCGCATCCTTTCGCCGCCCGCGCCGGACGGCGTCAACCCAAAAATATACAAGCTGCGTCTGGCCTGGGAAAACCGCACCTCGCCCGAAGCCGGCGGACTCTTCGGCGTGCTCGACGATGACACCCGGCTGCTGCCCGGACAAATCGAGGAGGCCGCCGCGTCGCTGACGAGTGACCCGCGTGTGGGATTGGTCTTCGGGTTACCCTATTATCGCGGGTTCGACACGCCGTGGGAGTCACTGGTCTCGACGTTCGTCAACCGCAACAGGCTCTGTAGCAACCTCCCAATTTTGTCCGTCATGCCGCCTCAGACGATCAATGGGATGTTCTGGCTCGCGCGGCCCGGGGAGGTAGCGGCGCTCGACGGGTTCCGTGCGGTGGAAAATTTCGTGTGCGACGACCACGCGGTGGCGCGGGGCGTGCGGGAAGCGGGGTATGAATTGCGGCAGAAAGCTGTGGTGC
>CALMVM010000273.1:0-2406 GCA_937873255.1 uncultured Verrucomicrobiota bacterium
AGCCGCTCGACGGGCGCGCCTTCCGCTTCCAGTTGCCGCGCCACGGCGAGGGCAACCAGTCCGGCCAGGCAAAATCCGCCGACGATGTACGGCCCGTGCGGCCAGACGGCGCGGATCGCACGCAGATGGCGCGCGGCCATCGTCTCGATGCTGGGTGGTTCGCGCCAGTCGGCGATCTCGGCCGGCGGCAGCGCGTAGAACGGCTGGTCCGGCCCCAACCGGCGCGAGAGCTTCATGCAATAATACCCGCCGCCGGTCATGTCGCCGTGCAGATAAAAAATCGGCGTGCGCGCCCCCTTTTCCTGGACGGCGATCAGCTCCGGCGGCGGGCCGTCCCCGTCCCTTTGGAGGATGGCGTCGGCCAATCCCTCGACCGTCGCCTGCCGGAACAACGTCACGGGCAATAACTTGCGCCCGCACAATTCCTCGACGCGAGCCAGCATCCGCATCGCCAGCAGCGAGTTGCCGCCGAGCGCAAAGAAATCGTCGTGGATGCCGACCCGGGGCGCGTTGAGGAGTTCCTGCCACAGGTCGATCAACTGGAAATGAATCGTCAGGTAAGGCTCCCCCTGGCCCGCCGTCGGCCCGGCGGGGAGGATTGTCGTCGGGGCTGGCAGACGTGTCTCGTCGAGCCAGCCGCCGGGCGTGACGGGGAAATCTTCCACCGCGACATACGCACCCGGCAGCCACTCCTCCGGAAGCTGTTCGCGCAGGAAGGCGCGGAGTTGTTCCGGGCTGACGAGCGCGGCCGGCGCGCCGTCGCTCTGGAACCACACCGCCATTCTCCCGCCCACGCCGACGGAAACCCTGCGCGCCAACGCCCGGCGGACGTGCGGATGCCGGCAAAGCGCCGTCTCGATGTCGTCGGCGTCCACGCGCTCGCCGTTGACGCGGACCTGCGCGTCCACCGGGCCGAGCCATTCCACCTGATCGTCCGTCATGCGCCGGCCGAGGTCGCCCGTGCGAAAACCGTCCCCCGCCTGCCCCTCGGCGGAAACGACGACCTCTCCCGGCACGCCCGTCGGCGCATCCTCGCCGTGGCGGTCCAAGACCCGCAGCGACACGCCCGTCCGCGCGCGGCCGAATTCGCCTGTCCCGCCGTTGCCGTCCAACGTCAGGAAACGCTCGGCCCATCCCGCCGACGCCGGCGGCATCCGCCAGCGTTGCGCCAACAACACGTTCCCGGCGACGCTCGCGGCGGACGCCATCTCCAGCCGACGCACGCGCGCTAGCATGCCGTCCGGCGCGGCGATCCCAGCCAGCAGCGACTCGTAATCGGCCAGCGCGCGGTCCACCGTCGCGGCGTCGAACAGATCGGCATTGTACTCGATGCTCGCGCGCACGCCCCGCGCATCCTCGATCACGCTGGCGTCCCACTCGTACATCGCGCCGCCGCTCGGCGGGTCCAGCGGCTGCATCTCCACACCGGCCGGCCACGCAGGTTGGAGAAATCCGTTGCCGTAAAGAAAATTGACCTGGAGCCGCCGCGATTGCAGTTCCTCGATCACCCGCTCGAAAGGTGCTTCCGCGTGCTCGAACGCCGCCAGCACGGCTCCTCTCACGCGGGCGAGCCCCTCGCGGAACGTCGGGTCGCCCGAAAGATCGACGCGCAACAGCAGCGGGTTGACGAACAGTCCCACGATCCCTTCGATCTCCGCGCGCGAACGGTTCGCCGACGGCGTGCCGATGAGAAGATCCTCGCCGCCGCCCGCATCGTAGCGGGACAACAGCACCGCGAACGCCGTCAGATAAAGCATGTACCCGCTCGCCCCCTCGCGCACGGCGAGGCTCTTGAGCGAGGCCGCCAGCGTGTCGGGCAACCGCCGCCAACGCGTCCCGGCCGTGGCGACGCGCGCGCGGCCCGCCGCCGTCGGCGGACGCTCCACGGGCAGGTCGAGCACAGGCAGCGCGCCACCGAGTTTTTCCCGCCAGAAGACGAGGTCGCCGTCGAACCCGCCCGCCGCCGCGCGGTCCTGCTGCCACTGCGCAAAATCGGCGAACTGGAGCGGCAGCGCCGGCAGCGAGGGCGGCTTTTGTTGGGAAAACGCCTCGTAGAACGCGGCGAGTTCGCGCAGGAGGATCCCGTTGCTCCAGCCGTCGCAAATGATGTGGTGCAGGGTGAAAACCAGCGTGTTTTCGACCGGGCTCAGGCAGACGAGCAACGCGCGGCAAAGCGGCCCCCGCGCGAGGTCGAACGGCCGCGCCACCTCCGCGTCCGCGAGATGCGCCGGCACGCCGGCACGCTCCGTCTCGGGAAAATCGCGCACGTCTACGGATGTCATCCGCAGGGCCAACTCCGGCGCGATGAGTTGGCAAAGCTCGCCGGCCTCGTACTGGAAAGTCGTCCGCAACGCCTCGTGGCGTTCGACCAGCGCGTTGAGCGCGCGTTCCAACGCCGCCCGGTCG
>CALMVM010000273.1:2416-2946 GCA_937873255.1 uncultured Verrucomicrobiota bacterium
GTCGAGGCCGCCGCGCAGGCTGACGGCCATCGCGGTGTTGAGCGCGGGGTTGCCGCCCGGCACCAGTTGGTCGAGCAGCCAGAAGCGTCGCTGCGCCGCCGTGGCCGGGAAGACAAACACCTCCCCGTCCTCCGCCGGGGCATCGGCAAGTGTCTCGTCAACAATGGTTGCGGTCATAGACGAACGATTCCGGTGCCGGTCTGAATGAGCAGAAGGCACGCCCTGTCCCGGTCAATTTATCACCAAAGGTGGAAGGACGGGAGCGGAATCAACCATGCGCCAGGCGTTCCAACCAAAACCTCGATTCGGTCACCCCGGATCGCCGACCAATGACGAACGGCGCGCCCGCCTTGCATCGCGCGAGACCGCCACGATGGCCGGTGGCGCCCCGACCGGACCGGGCGTCGCGGAGCCGTCTGTCCCATCGGAGGGTTTGTCGCGCCGGAGCGTTTCCGCGAGCGCCTCGATGGTGGGCGCTTCAAAAACGGCCACGAGCGAAACGGTTTCGCCGAAAGCCTCCCGCACCCGGT
>CALMVM010000274.1 GCA_937873255.1 uncultured Verrucomicrobiota bacterium
ATTACCCTCCGAAGGGTTATTGCGCAATGGGAAAAACGACCCATCTATGCCAAACAGCTTCTGTTCAGTGACTTCCGATTTACGATTTCGAAAAAAATTGAAGAAATTTTATTGACCCTGTCCCGGTGGGTTTGCTAGAACTGCGGCCGTTTGATTCACCGCGAACCGGGTGATCGTTTCTCAACGTCCGGC
This sequence comes from uncultured Verrucomicrobiota bacterium, assembly GCA_937873255.1. Lineage (GTDB taxonomy): Bacteria > Verrucomicrobiota > Verrucomicrobiia > Chthoniobacterales > SZAS-18 > CAHJWO01. The sequence goes on from CALMVM010000274.1 coordinate 193, forward strand.
AAGGGTGCGTGTCTCCCCTCCACAGCGGGCTCGGCGTTGGATCAGGTTTCCTCTGAACCGCACCACCGATCCCGCATAGCTTCCCAGATGAAAACTTCGTTGCGCCAATCTCGTCCCCGCTCCCGCTTCGCTCGTCACGCCGCGCTCGCCGTTGCCCTCGCGCTGGCTTCCGGTTCGGCGCTCGCCGAGAAACCAACCCTGGAAAGTTTGGCCGCCAAAGTCAAAGCTCTCGAAGACGAAAACGCTCTCCTCGCCAAGCGATTGGGGATCGCGGACCCCGCGCCCTCCCCCGCGACGACCGCCAAGAAACCGGCTGCGTCCACTACCAAGACGGACGGCGACAGCGCCGCCAACCCTCCGACGCTCGAAAAGGACAAATCGGTCTTCGCGGACGTGCCCGACTCGCCGTCCGCCGCGATCCTGGGCGTGACACCCCACAACATCGTCCATCCGGCGACCCCGGCGGACCTGGTCACGTCGGTCGTCAGCGGCCTCGACGAGCACGGCAATTTCCAGAACGGCTTAGCGGTGGACACCGCGCCGCTGAAGTTTTCGGCCAAGGCAAGGTGCCGACCCATTTCAACGACGCCGGTCACGATCTCATCGCGTCCCAGTACCTGCAACGGCTTCTGGCGCGGACCCAACTCTCCTTGGTGATCGCCAAGGGTTCGAGCGACGACGACAAGTCGCTGCGCGGCGTGCTTGGCGTGCAGATAACGTTGATGAACGAGGCCGACCCAGCTTTGAGAAAAGACGGCCACCTGCGACTCGACTCGAAGGTGCTCCGGCAGCTCGGCTTGGCAAAAGATCAGGCCGAAGCCATCGCGGACAGTAAACATACCGACACGAGCCTGCACTACAATTCCACTTGGTCGGCGGGGGCGGCCGGCTCAATGATTTCGCAAGACGGCAGCGGCAGCGATCTTCGCTCGAACGGTTACGCGCTCTACACGACCTACGCCTACGGCTTCGAAGGGATGGAAAAGTTCATGTCAAAAGATCATGCCGCCTGCTCCCGGCCGCATCGGCCCGGTCGTAGCGGATCGTGAACGTGTCTAGGTCTTCACCGACTTCAGCATAAGCACAACGGTCGGCCGACAGGTGCTCCCGCAGCCGGTCGACGACCACGCCCAGCACGGCGTCCGGGTCGGCGGGTCGCCGAGTGGCTTCACTCAGGTCGGCCAGAAACCGGCTGGCCGCCTCTTTGGCTTGCAACGCCTGCTCGGACCGGGCCCGCTGCACCTCAGCCGCCATGCGGTCGGCGACCTGTTGGACCAGGGTCACCTCGCGGTCGGTCCAATCCCGTGCAGTCGCTTGGTGGACGACCAGCACAAACCGCAGATGACCGTCGATGCGCACCGGCACGTCAATGGCCGCAATCGCCTGCACGGCCCGGATGTTATCCAATTCCGCTCCCGGCGGGTATTCCCGCTCGGAATCCCGGCGGATGTGCGGGCGGCCAGCGGCGTAGTCAGCCGCAATCTTCGACCCGAAATCATTCAGGTGGTACGTCCCGACCAAATCTTTGAGTCCCGGGAGCGTCCAAGCCTGCTGCACTGTGACCGACTGCCCGTCCGCCGACGCCTCTGTCACCATCACGCGGGAGGCGCGCAGGTGTTCGCCCAACCGCCGCTCGACGATCCCGATGATCTGCTCGGGGGCGGGATGATTCAGCAAGTCGTCGGTGAGTCCTCGAAAGAACGCCAAGGTCTCGGTCTCCTCGTGCCGGGCGGTGGCGTCGCGGAACACCTTGAGGTAGCCGCGTACCTGCCCATCGGGGTCGTGCAGGGCGTTCATCGTGCCGCTGCCCCAGGACCGGCTCCCGTCTTTGCGCAGGTGCCAGCGTTCGTCGGCTGCCTTGCCGTTGCAGGCCGCCACGTCGATCTCCTGTTTGGCCGCGTCCACGGCGCGGTCCTCGGGCGTGAAGATGAGGTCGGCGGTCTGCCCGATGGCCTCGGCCGCCGTCCAGCCGGTGATGCGCTCGGCGGCCGGGTTCCAAGCCGTCAGCGTGCGGTCAACGTCCAAGACAAGGATGGCGTCGTCCGGGGCCTGGTCGAAGACGGTGCGCAGCAACTCTCGCTCGGCCCGCAAGGCGGCTTCCGCCCGCTTGCGCTCGGTCCAGCCCACGCCGTGCACGAAAATGCCGTCCACGGTTCCATCCGCGGCCCGCGTCGGCTGAAAGATGAAGTCGACAAAATGCTCGACTGGCGATTGCCCGGGCTGGCTTTGAAGGAGGACCGGCGTGTCTTTGCCAACGTAGGCCTCTCCGGTGGCGTACACCCGGTCGAGCAACTCGAAAAACCCTTGGCCTTCCAGTTCCGGGAGCACCTCGCGCACGGAGCGTTGGAGGATGTTCTGGGCGGGTCGCCCGATTAATAGGCAGTAATTATCATTGACCAGTTCGTAGATGTGCTCTGGACCACGCAGCACGGCGATGAACGAGGGAGAGCGCTGAAAGACTTCAACCAACCGGTCACGTTCAGCCTGGGTAGCGGCATTGTTCTTGGCGCGGAGTGCCTCCAGTTCCGCTTCCGCCACCTTGCGCCGGGTGATGTCGCGTGACACCGAAAGCAGCTTTTCGGGCTTGCCGTCCGCTCCCAAAATGGGCTGACTGTCACATCCCACCACATGGGCGTGACGTCAAAGTTGTGGGCAAACGCCTCGAAACGACCCGTGCCACCTTGCAAGGTTTCCTGCACGGCGGCTTGGGCAGCTTGTTCCGCCTCGTCCTTCCACCAACCGGTCCAGCAAGTGCCCAGGTGCGGCGTGAGATCAGCAATCTCCAGCACCTTCACGCCGGCCCTCGTTCATGGCGAGCAGGTTGCCTTGTAAGTCAAGCACCTTGAGACAATCCGGGCTGCTGGCCACCACCCGGCGCAGGAACTCCTCGCCAAGGTGCACCGTGTTGGTGAGCGATTTCATGGAAGAAAGTGAGACGAAGTGAGAAGAGGTTTCAGTTGACGTTTGGCTTGGGATCGGGCCTGTACCCGGCGCTCAAACGCGGGAAAAATCACATCATAAAACCGCCCTTCACAAAAATTTTGGAGCCCCACGGAGGCGGGCTTGATCCCGTCTTCCTCTTTCCGCGGTTCGCCTACGTTCGTGCCAACCTTCCTTTTTCACCCGCGCCGCATGGCATTTGGTGGCGGTGTGTAGCCGTAGAGCCGGGTCCTATTTTCCGCGTGTTCAGTCGGGCGGCGATAGCCGCCAAGCTCAGTTGCTGGTCGTCAATCGGTTGACGCCGGAGTGATTTCACCAAAACACTGCGGTGCTCTCGCGTTGGTGTGCGTGGGGTGCGCGCCGTAACGTTTGCGCCCCTCGCACCGGCCTGCCGTCCGACGCTTGGGAATTTGCGCGCGGCAAGAGCTATCAAGAAACGAAAACCTTATGATGAGCCGAGATAGGTAAACTTCGACGCCTACCAAGACGTCGACTCAGAGATAAACTTTGGAACAACCCTTCGTTGCCAAAGGAGGAAACAGAGCCCACACCGTCGCGCACCACGGAACAGTGGTTTTGTCAGACACTGCATCATTGGTTTTGCACATCGCACCGTGAGGAAGCGAGCGTAGGGTCAAAAGGCGATGCTTCGATCATTCTTTGAACCGCAAATTATTGCTGTCTAGGCAAATGCGTAATAATCATTATTGTAAATATTTTTGCCATCACACAGCAAAACCCGTTATTATTGGAAATTATAGCGATATACTTTCGAAAGCCGAGCGGTATTATAGATTCGCCCACGGTTTGACAGTTTCGCCCGCCGAGAGTCAGAACGTCCGCCGCCTATCGCGAGCGACGTTTCGGTATCAGCCGGTTATGCCATGCCGGAGGGGTCAATCCCCCATCCTGCACCGGGGCGTATTGACCGGAATGTAGGCGGTGTCGGGCTACCGCCCGCCGGACCTTCCGGCGGATCACGGCTTTCCCGCGGAGGATTGAACGGCCGCCCCACCCGGGTTGGCCGCGCAGTACAACTGGTTTCCCCAGTTCCCCCTCATCCGCAATTCGCCCTGAGCAACGAGTTTTTCCAGGAGACCGTCCATGACCTTCACCGGGAAACCCACGCGTCCCTGCAATTCACCGTAGGTAGCTTCCATGCTTCCCAGCGCGTCGAGCACCGCGCTGCACCGCGCGAGCGTCAGGGCAGCGTCGATGTCGAGCGCGCGCAGAGGCGACGCCCCGGTTTTCCCGGCATCGACCCCCCCGCTGGAATCCAGTAAGACCTGCCGCAGCCAGAGATGGTCGCGCGCCGGGTTGATCGACCATACCAGCGCCGCGGCGGCGGTGACGAGGAGCGCGGCAGACGTGGTTCCCTTGAGATTCGGTTCGGTGACCGCCGACCCTAACAGCGTCCCCAAAAAATCCCCCCGCGCGTAGATTTCCGGCTTGCCGTGCGCCGACACCAGCGGCGAGTACGCGGTCGGGCTTCCCTCCGGAGTCAATGCCCCGACCGCGAGCGTTTCGCTAATGACGGCCGGGAAAAGCACCTCGCCCTGTGGTCCATCATTGCCCGCCGCCGCGACGCACAGGGTATCCGAGTGCGCAAGCTGCCGGATGACGTTTTCCTGTGCCTCGTCGGGCACCCGGGTACCGTAGTCCAGCACGACGATGTCCGTGTCCAAATCCATCAGGGCATCGAGCCATTGCAGGATGGCGGGGTTCGTCGCGCATCCATCCTCCCCGAGCGGCGAAGGAACCGGCACGAGTTCGGCCAGCATCGAGGCAGCCGCGTAGTCGGAGGTGACGACCCGCCCGCCGACGGCGTACCGGGCCGCAAGCATGGTCATCGTCCGGGCAAAGGCTTCGGGACTCTTGATGAACGGTCCCGCCACGGCCACGCGCAACGCGCGCTGCACGCGGTCCTTCTTCTTACCATGGATGGGAAATGCCGGTGCCTTGCGCTGGCGCGAGGCGCCGATGCTGTCCACCAGACCTTGCAGGTCGGCCGTGCCGCTCTGACCCAGGCGGTTGCCGAGTTCGCGCCACGCGTCCAGATCGTTGCCGAGTTATGCGTAGTGTCCCGCGAGGCCCGCCTTCCCGTAGCGCGTAAGGATCGGCAGGTTCCGCCGGATCCAAACCCAGATTTCGTCCCAGGCGAGCGCCCCGAGTTTCTGGACCACCACATGCGCCCCGTATAGACCGACGAGATCGTACGGCGGGTTCGAGCCGATCAACGGCGGGTCCGAGCCGATCAGCGCGATCCGGCAGTTCCCCCGGCGGTCGGCCAATTGCCGGATGGCGCGGGCGAGAGGTTGCAACAACGCCGGATCCGCCCCGCCCCCGTACAACTTCTCCAGATCGTCGATGACGATGACGAAACGAGTCATGGCGAGTTCGCCCAGCAGCCGCTCCCAGCAGCCCGGCCCGTCCAGGTCCGCCGGGAACTTGCGGACCCGCTGGTCGTACATGGTCAGCACCTCACCGACCCAGCCCGCCAAGCGCCGGATGGGTTCCGCCTCATCACACAGACGCGGCGCCCTGAAGTACAGCACGCCGTCCACGCGGTCCGCGAGGTCTTGCAGCGCCCGGTCCACCAGCGCGGACTTGCCCGTGCCCGCCGGTCCGTGGACGACCAGAACGCGGCCCGGCCCCGTCCCGCCGAGCACGTCAATCGCCTGGCGCAACGGCAGGAGCCGCGCGCAAAACTCGCGGTCCTTTTCCACCATGTCGAACTTCAGTTCAGCCCGGGCGGGACGCGGCGGGCGCGGTCCCGGCTTCGGCGGTTCGAGCAACGCGCCGAGCTGTTCGCTTCCGGCGATCAGCGAGGGCACCGCCCAGTCGAGCAAGTGGCCGCCGACGAACTCGTCGCCGCGGATGGCCACGCGTGCCAGGCGCACCGCATCAACCACGGCGTACCCGCTAGCCAGACCCTGGTAGAAGAACCGCGCGAACAGCCACTCCGTCCGGAACGGCAGCACCGCTCGCATCCCGATCACGGTCGGGCAGCTCACCCGCGCGCATTGGTCGGCGGTGCTCAACCCCTCGCGCCACTCGCGCGGCAGCGGCCGGTCGGGCCTCGGACCCCGGGCGGTCTCGCAGCCCGCGAAAAGGCAGAGGCGCAATTGCGGGCACAGGCGCAGCAGTTCCGTGATTTCGTTGACCGGGGTCAGCACGGCGCGGCCGAAAAGGTCCTCCAGATAAAGGCCGCCGGACGCCGCGTGGCCGACGTAATGCACGACGTGGTAGCCACCCCGGCGGCTGCCGATGCGGCGGCGCAGGTTTTCGAGCGTGGGGTGTTCCTCCACGTCGATGCGCAGGATGTCGCTGTGCTGGAGGACTTCGAGTTCCTGGAGCAGGTTGCGCTTTTCCTCGAACAGGTCGAACGCCATAGCGTCCGCGTTTTCCTTCCACCTCGTCGGACTCGACAGGATCAGCAGCACGTTGAGAGGCGGCGGCAGCGGGGCGGACGGCACCGGGTAAATGCGCGAGCGCGCCGACCGGACGACGTGCACGTCCGGCGCCAGGGTGAGGTAGCGGTGCGAGCCGCCTTCCGGGTCGAGCATCAGTTCCCACGGCACCGCCGCGAGCGACGCGGGCGCGGCGAGGATGCGAACGACCACCTGTTTGCCCTGGTCCGCCGCCGCCCCGCGTCCCCGGTGGAACAGGGCTGCGATGTCGGGTTCGCCGAAGACCAGGTCGCGCAGGGCCGCTCCTGCGTCCAAGCCGCCGAAGAGCCGCGCGTACTGGATGGCATCCTCGAAGTCCTCGGTCATCTCCTTCAGCTCGGCGAGCGAGGGCAGGTTGTCCCCGGAGCGGGGGACGCCGTGGACCGCGCCGTGGCGCGAGTACGCCGAGACGCACAATTCGTGGTTCGGACCCGTCAGCAGACTGATGTCGAAGGTTTCCAGCATCGCCGGTCTATTCCAGGGTAAGGGCCTTTCCGTATTGCGCCGTGTACCGGGCTGGCTTGACGCCGAGGGGCTTTTTCCAGGGCGCGGTCGTCGCGCTGTCGTAGTTGAACCATAGCCGGATTTTCGGGTGAGGTTCGTTTGCGAGGATGATGCCGATCGTCACCGCGTCGGGATGGTGGAAGCGCTCGCCGCTGGTCGAAAACAGGAAATGCCTAGCGGTAAACCGCTCGTGCATCTCGGACTTCCAATTCCTGATGCTGCCGTGGTGGGGCATCTTGACCACGTCGAACGCGGCGCGGCCCTCCGGCGCGTAACGGGCCAGGCTCCCGGCGAGGACATCGGGAAAGGCGTCTCC